>JAIEQN010000124.1 GCA_019747685.1 Gemmataceae bacterium | reverse complement strand
CCGGAGTTCGGCCCGTACCTGTCCGACCGGCACCACACCGACTGGGGGGCCGGGCTGAACTTCGACGGCCCGGACAACGGCCCGGTCCGCGAGTACCTCGCCGCCAACGCCGCCCACTGGGTCCGGGAGTTCCACCTCGACGGGCTGCGGGTCGACGCCAGCCAGTGCATCGCCGACGACTCGCCCCGGCACATCCTCGCGGACATGGCCGACGCCGTCCGGGCGGCCGCCGGCGGTCGGGCCACCATCCTGGTGAACGAGAACGAGCCGCAGGACGCCAGGCTGGTCCGCCCGTCGGCCGACGGCGGGTACGGGCTGGACGGGCTGTGGAACGAGGACTTCCACCACACCGCGATGGTCGCCATGACCGGCCGGAACGAGGCCTACTACAGCGACCACGAGGGCGGCCCCCAGGAGTGGGTGTCGGCCGCCAAGTACGGGTTCCTCTTCCAGGGCCAGCGGTACTCGTGGCAGGAGAAGCGGCGGGGCACGGCGGCGTTCGACCTGCCGCCGTGGGCGTTCGTCAACTACGTCCAGAACCACGACCAGGTGGCCAACAGCGGCCGGGGCCTCCGCTGCCACCAGCAGACCAGCCCCGGCCGGTTCAAGGCGGCCACCGCCTGCCTGCTCCTGTTCCCCGGCACCCCGATGGTGTTCATGGGCCAGGAGTTCGCCGCCACCACCCCGTTCTTCTACTTCGCCGACGCCGGGCACGAGCTGGCCGAGACGATCCGGGACGGGCGGGTCGAGTTCATGGCCCAGTTCCGGACCATGGACCGGCCGGACCTGGCCGCCTGGCTGCCCGACCCGTGCGCCCCGTCCACCTTCGAGCGGTGCCGGCTGGACTTCGCCGAGCGGGCCAAGAACGCCCCGGTCTACCAGTTGCACAAGGACCTGCTCCGGCTCCGGCGGGAGGACCCGGCGTTCCGGCCGCGGGACGCCCGGTGGGTGGACGGGGCGGTCCTCGGCCCGCGGGCGTTCGTCCTCCGGTACTTCGTCGACCCGGACGGCACGGCCGACCGGCTGCTGTTGGTCAACTTCGGCCCGGACCTGTACCTCGATCAGGCCCCGGAGCCGCTCTTGGCCCCGCCCCGGGGGTACGGGTGGGGCGTCATCTGGTCGAGCGAGGACCGGGTGTACGGGGGCAACGGGACGCCCCCGCCGGAGGCCCGGGACGGGTGGCGGATCATGGGCGAGGCGGCGGTGGTACTGGCCCCGGAGAAGTTGCCGCCGCACGACCCGGCGGCCGCCCACAAGGCCGCCGAGGAACGGGCGAAGGAGCGGCGGAAGCGGGAGCGAACGCGGCTGATGGAGTGACGACGAGCGGTCCGGCGTCGGCCGGACGGTTGGCCTTCGGCCCGGCGGGTTGCCTCCCCGGCCTGGAGGGCCGGTTCCGTCAGCCCGGGCCGAAGGCCCGGGTGGGCGATCAACGACGCCGACCGGCCCTGTAGGGGCCGTTCCCGGCTGCCGCCCGACCCGCCCGCGTCGTCCGGAGCGACCCCTTCAGGGTCGGGCTGAATGACACCCGCGGACCCGGGCCTACGGCCCGGGCTGACGGAACCGGCCCTCCGGGCCGGAAGCGCCCGACCCACCGGTCGGCTCCCGCCCGACCCACCGGTCGGCTCCCGCCCGACCCACCGGTCGGCTCCCGCCCGGCCGTTCGCCAGGAGTCATTGCATGTGGGATGAGGTGCGGACGAAGGCCTGGAAGCCGGGCGAGCGGCCGGAGCTGGCCGGCCTCCTGGAGCGCGAGTGGCTGGTCACCAACGGCCTCGGCGGGTACGCCTCGGGGACGATCTGCGGGGCCGCCACCCGGCGGTACCACGGGCTGTTGATCGCCGCCCACCCGGCCCCGCTCGGCCGGGTGATGATGGTCAACCACCTGTGGGAGTACCTCCGCCTGCCGGACTACCGGACCGTCCCGTTCGGCGGGGAGGAGAAGGAGAAGGGCGACCTCCGCATCCACGGGGCCGAGCACCTCGAAGAGTTCCACCTGGAGGCCGGGCTGCCGGTCTGGCGGTATCAGGTCGAAGGCTTTCGGCTCGAAAAGCGCATCTACTTCGCCTACCGGCACAACACCTCCTACGTCCAGTACCGGTTGCTGTCGGGGGCCGGCAAGGTCCGGCTGAAGCTCCGCCCGTCGGTCCACTTCCGCGGGCACGACGACCCGGTGACGGAGGAGCTGGGCGGCCCGTACACCCTGACCGCCGAGGACGGCCGGTACGAGATGCGGGCGGCCCCGCCGTGGCCGGCCCTGCGGATGACCCTGCACGGCGGGGCGAACGCCGGGTTCACCTTCCAGCCGTCCCGGTCGGACGACATCATCTACCGGGTCGAGGAGAGCCGCGGCTACCAGTACGAGGGGGCCTTGTGGTCGCCGGGCCAGTTCCGGCTCGACCTGGAGCCCGGCCAGGAAGCCACCCTCGTCCTTTCCACCGAGCCGTGGGAGAGCATCACCGCGATCGACCCGGCCACGGCCTTGGCCGACGAGATCGACCGCCGCAAGCGGCTGGTGGAGCAAGCCGCCCCGGCCGCCCGGTCCGGGTTCGCCGCGGAACTCGTCCTGGCCGCCGACCAGTTCGTCTTCACCCCGGCCGCCCGGGCGGCCGACCGCGCCCGGGCCCGGGCCCACGGGGACGAGGCCCGGTCCGTCATCGCCGGCTACCACTGGTTCACCGACTGGGGCCGGGACACGATGATCTCGCTGGAGGGGCTGACCCTCTGCACCGGCCGGGGTGCCGACGCCGGGTACATCCTCCGGACGTTCGCCCAGCACATCAAGGACGGCCTCATCCCGAACCTGTTCCCGGAGAAGGGGCAGGAGGGGCTGTACCACACGGCCGACGCCACCCCCTGGTACTTCCACGCCCTCAAGCGGTATCTCGACTATACCGACGACCGGGCCACCCTCCGCGCCCTGTTGCCGAAGCTCCGCGACATCTTCGACCACCACGTCAACGGCACCCGGTTCGGCATCGGCGTGGACCCGGCCGACGGGCTGCTCAAGCAGGGACAGGAGGGCTACCAGCTCACCTGGATGGACGCCAAGATGGGCGACTTCATCCCCACCCCCCGGCGGGGCAAGGCGGTCGAGATCAACGCCCTGTGGTACAACGCGGTGCGGTTGTTGCAGGGGTGGGTGGCGGAGGAGGAGGGGGACGCCGCGGCCGGCCCGTACCGGGAGGCCGCCGACCGCTGCCGGGAGGCGTTCAACCGCCGGTTCTGGTACGCCCCCGGCGGCCACCTGTACGACGTGGTCGACACCCCCGAGGGGAAGGACGACCCGGCCTGCCGGCCGAACCAGGTGTTCGCCGTCTCGCTCGATCATCCGGTGCTGGACGAGGGGCGGTGGCGGTCGGTGGTGGGGGTGGTGAAGGAGAAGCTGCTCACCCCGGTCGGGCTGCGGTCGCTGGCCCCGGGAAGCCCGGAGTACAAGGCCAAATACTTCGGCGACCTTCGGAGCAGGGACGCGGCCTACCACCAGGGGACGGTCTGGGGGTGGCTGATCGGCCCGTTCGTGGACGCCTGGGTGAAGACGTATCCCGAGGACCGGGCCGGGGCGTCGGCCCTGCTGGACGGCTTCCGCGGCCACATGAGCGAGGCTTGCGTCGGGTCGATCAGTGAGATTTTCGACGCCGAAACCCCATACACCCCGCGGGGTTGCATCGCTCAGGCGTGGAGCGTGGCCGAAGTCTTGCGGTGCCTGATGAGGACGGCCGGGTAACGCTCCGACGGTGTTTCTTCCAGGCGAGTGAATTGGTTCAGACGAGGGGTGTGTGAGGCGGCTGGAACCAATGAGGGCGGTGCGATGGTCCGGGCGGTGATCTTCGACATCGACGGCACGCTGGTGGATTCCGTGCCGCTGCACGCCCGGGCGTGGCAGGAGGCCCTGAAGCACTTCGGGTTCGACCTCACCGACGAGCAGTGCTGGGAGCAGATCGGCAAGGGGGCCGACCAGCTCCTGCCGGCCCTCATCCCCCCGGAGATCGCCGAGCGGAGCGAGGAGGAGATTTCGGACTACCGGTCGAAGCTGTTCAAGGACAAGTACCTGCCCCGGGTGAAGGCGTTCCCGGCCGTCCGCGAGCTGTTCGAGCGGCTCCAGGCGGACGGGAAGCGGATCGCCCTCGCGTCGTCGGCCAAGGGGGACGAACTGGAGGCGTATAAGAGGATCGCCGGGATCGACGACCTGATCGAGGCGGAAACGTCGTCGGACGACGCGGACCAGTCGAAGCCGCATCCGGACATCTTCCACGCGGCGCTCGACCGGCTCGGGAACCCCGACCCGGCGGTAGTGGTCGTGGTCGGCGACACGCCCTACGACGCCGAGGCGGCCGGCAAGGCCGGGCTGCGGACGGTGGGGGTGCTGGGCGGCGGCTGGCCGGCCGAGAAGTTGAAGGCGGCCGGGTGCGTGGCCGTGTACCGCGACCCGGCCGAGTTGTTGGAGCAGTACGAGCGGTCGCCGCTCGCCGGGTAGCCGCACAGGCCGGAGGCCTGTGCCACCAAAACCATGTCTTGGTGGCACAGGCCTCCCGGCCTGTGCGGCTTCTCACCCCACGTACACCCCGCCGGTGAACGACGGGTCGAAGGCGAAGAAGTCCTGGGCCACGGCGTTCCCGGGGCCGAACACCCGGACCCGCGGGGACCCGCCCGGCCCGGCCCCGACGACCGCCGCCGGCTGGCCGTTCGCGGTCGTCCCGCCGGCCGTCCGGACCCCGCCCCGGAAGGTGCTGTCGAACGCCAGCACGCTGGTGAGTTGGGACCCGGTCTGGGCGTCGAACGTCACCGCCGTCGGCAGCCCGCCGGCCCCGGCCCCGGCGACCACCACCGGGGTCGTCCCCCGGAGCCCCAGCCCGACGCTCACCCCGCCGGTGGTCGCGGCCGGGAAGGCGAAGAAGCTGGACACCAGCGACCGGTCGGCCGCCCGGAACACCTTGACGTTCGGCCCGCCCCCCGCCCCGGGGCCGGTGGCGATCAGGTCGCCGGCCCCGGCCACGCTCACCCCGCCGCGGAACGCTCCGTCGTAGGCCAGGAACGAGTACGCCTCGGCCGCCCCGCCGCCGGCGACGTCGAACCCCTTGACCACCGGCCCGCCGCCGGCCCCGGCCCCGGCCACCACCCGGCCGCCGGCCACCGCCACGTTCACCCCCCCGCCGAACCCCGGGAAGGCGAAGAAGCTGGCCGCCAGGCCGCCGGTCCGGCCGTCGAACACCTTGACGTGGGTGGCCCCGGTCGCCGACCCGGTGACGACGTCCTCGACCCCGTCCCCGGTCACGTCCCCGGTGGCCACCGCCACCCCGCCTCGGTAGGCCGGGTCGTAGGCGAAGAAGTTGAACCGCTCGGACCCGTCCGGGTTGTACACCTTGACCTGCGGCCCGCCGCCGGGGCCGGCCCCGACCGCGAGCAGGTCGACCGCTTGGACCGGGGCTTCGGCCACCGCCGTGTTGTTCGCCGGGACCGGGTCGAGGGCGTCGGCCGGCCCGCTCACCGTCGCCGTCAGCCCCGCCGTCCCACTCCCGCCGGCCGTCCCGGTCACGGTGAACGTGACCGACCCGTTGGCCGGGAGCGTCAGGGTCGAGAGCGACCCGAGTACGCCCCCGGTCACGCCCACCGGCCCCCCGGACGGGGACGCCGACGCCCCGCCGGAGGTGCCGGTGACGGTGAAGGTGGCGTTGGTCAGCCCGGCCGGGGACAGGTCGGTCAGCCGCACCCCGGACGCGGCGGCCGGGCCGGCGTTGGTGACGACCACGGTGAACGTCGCCGTCCCGCCCGGGGCGACCGACCCGGGGCCGGTCACCGTCACCCGGACGTCGGCCTGCGGGCTGACCGCCTCCATCTGGCGGTACGAGACCGCCTGGACGAACCCGCCGCCGACCAGCGGCTGGTCGAACGACGCCGTCCCGGTAATCCCGTCCGCGGCCGACGACGTGGTGAACGTCGGCGTCACCCCGGCCGGGACGGTGAAGTTCAGGGTGTCGCCGGTGGCGCCGGTCGGGCCGCCGCCGGCCAGGGTCAGTTGCGGCCCGGCCAGCCCCTCGATCGGGATCGGCCCGCCCGGGGCGGTCGGCTGCTTGGCCGGGGTGACGTTGAACGTGTCGGCCGCGTCGGAGCCGGTGACCGTCAGGAACTCCAGGTCCGAGTACGTCACCGGCTGGCTGTTGTCCCGGCGGACCTGGTTGTTGATGTCGTAGGTGTGCCCGGCCGTCCCGCCGACATCGGTGAGGACCAGGGTGTCGCCGCCGGCGTTGCCGACGAACCCGAGGCCGTTCGGCAGGACCGGGTTGGCCGTCCCGGCCAGGGAGTAGTTGACCGTCAGCCGGTCGTTCCCGATCCCGCCGACCACGGCCACCGCGGTCCCGCTCACCGGGGCGGCGACCGTCAGGTCGAGCGGACTGTTCCCGGTCTGCCCGAGGACCACCGTCCCGGCCGTGGCCGTCACCCCGGTGGTGGTCGTCAGCCCGGTGACGACCGGGTCGGCGGCGACCACCCCGACGGTGTAGGGCGTGCCGGACGAGAACCGGACATCCCCGGCCGTGGTCCGGGCGGCGAACGCGGCGACCGCGTTCCCGGCGGCCGTCAGCTCGACCCCGGTGGCCGCCTGGGCGGCCAGGGCGGCGGCGGTGATCCCGCCGGCCGTCTGCACCACCGCGCCGCTGCCGGCCCGCAGCCGGACGACCGCCGCCGGGGCGTTGATCGCGGTCCCGATCCCGACCCCGGTGGCGGCCGACAGGGTCAGGGCGGCCGTCCCCGGGCCGACCACCGGCGACCCGTTCAGGACCACCCCGCCGTCGTCGGAGATGATCTTGTAGTCGGCCGGGACGTTCCCGTTGAACTGGGCGTCGGACGGCAGGTCGAACTCGGTGATCGTGGCGTCCTGGCGGTAGACGTACTGGCGGGGGGCGGAGGCCCCGGCGGCGTCGAGGAAGGTGATGGTGGCCCGCAGCCCGGTGGCGGCGGCGGCCGCCCCGCCGGGGCCGTTCCCGGCCCGCCAGGTCTGGCGGTCGGCCCGCACCTGGACGGCCGGGACGACATCGAACCGGCCGGCCCCGGTCGCCCCGGCCTGGGCCGTCAGTTGCGACCCGTTGGCGGTGAGGAAGACGTTGTTCCGCAGGACGAGGTCGGTCCCGGCCTGGAGGGTCAGGGGGACGGCCGACGCGCCGGCCAGGGTGTTGAGGAACTCGACCCGGCCGGCCTGGCTGGACAGCGTCACCGCCGTCACCCCGGCCGCCGGGGCGACCGTCACCGGGTCGCCGTAGGACTGGTGGGCGGACGTGGTGACCGCGTTCCCGAGGGTGGTCGTCCCGGCCCCGTCGGTGGTCAGGCTGGCCAGCGGGCTTGTGCCCCCGACGGCCCCGCTGAAGGCGGTCGGCCCGCCGGTGGTCGCGGTCACCGCGGTGGCGATCCCGGCCGTCCCGTTGAGCGTCCCGTTGAACGCCAGCCGGCCGTTGCCGGTGCTGGCGAAGTTCGCCCCGCCGGCCGACACCCGGACCGGGTCGTTGTACGTCTGGGCGTCGGCCGTCCGGACCACCACCGTCCCGCTGCCGAGGCCGAACACGGTCGACCCGGCGGCGTCGGTGGCCAGCGAGGCCAGCGCGGTCGTGGCCCCGACGCTCCCGCCGAAGGTGGTCGTCCCGCCGGTGTTCACCGCCAGGGCGGTTCCCCCGGCCGCGGCCCCGTTGATCGCGTTGGCGAAGAAGACCGTCCCGGTCCCGGTCGAGGTCAGGGCGACGGCAGCCCCGGACACGGTGACCGGGTCGCCGTAGGTCTGGCTGGCGGTGGTGGTGACGTTGGCCGCCAGGGTGGTCGTCCCGGCCGCGTCGGTGGTCAGGGCCGACAGCGGGACCGACCCGCCGACCGCCGCCCCGAAGGTGGTGGCCCCGGCGGTGTTCACCGTCAGGGCGTTCGTCTTCCCATCCTGGCCGTTCACCGTCCCGTTGAACGCCACCGCCCCCGACCCGGTCGAGGACACCAGGATGGCCGTCCCGCCGACCGTCACCGGGTCGTTGAACGTCTGCCCGCCGGCGGTGGTCACGCCCGCCCGCAGGACGGTGGTGCCGGCGGCGTCGGTGGTCAGGTTGGCCAGCGGGGCGGCCCCGCCGACCGGCCCGACGAAGTCGGTCGTCCCGCCGGCGTTCACCGTCAGCCCGCCGGCCCCGGCCGCGGCCGCGTTCACCGTCGACCCGAACGTCACCCCGCCGGCCGCCCCGGCGTTCAGGGTGACGGCCGCCGCCCCGACGACCACCGGCCCGGCGTAGGACTGGCCGGCCGGCCCGGTCGTCGTCACCCCGTTGTCCAGCCGGACGGCGGTCGCCCCGGCGACCGCGAACGACGCCGCCCCGATCGGGCCGCCGGCCACCCCGACGGTGACCGTCTCCACCCCCGAGGTGGAGACCGGCCCGGTTAGGGCGATCCGCCCGCCGCCGGTCCCGTTGAACGTCACCCGCTGGCCGGGGTTCGCCCCCGGGTCCTGGACGACGACCGAGGAGACCCCGTCGAACGTCTGGGTGGCGGCCCCGTCGGACACCGCGATCTTGGTCCCGCCGGGGTCGGTCCCGGTGACGGTGGCCGCGTCGTTCGGGGCGGTCAGGGAGACCGTCAGGACCCCGCCGGCGAAGGACGGGACGACCGCCGGGACCGACCGGTCTTCGAGGGGCTCGACCCGGAGGCCGGGGCGGGGGGCGGGGTGGCGCGACCAGCGGGGGGGCATAACCAAGTCCTTCGGTTGGTCCGGCGACGCGGCCCGGCCGCGGGCCGGGGCCGTGGAAGTCTAACCCCCGGCCCAGGCCGGGCGGGGGTAAATCGGGGTGAACCGGCCGGGCCGGCGGCCGCCCGGACCAGCCGGCACGGCCGGCGGGGTTGGCGCGGACCTGACGGTAGAACGACGAGTGACGGGCGGGGAAAGTTGGGCCGGGGGCATCCGGCGGGGGGTGCCGTGGTCACGGCCGGAACCGCGGGTCGTCCTCCATCGACCGGATTTCCCGGTCGAGGCAGTCCGGGCAGATGCCGTGGGTGAACCGGATGCCGGAGTGGTGGGCCAGGTACGAGTCGACCTGCTGCCAGTAGTTGGCGTCGTCCCGGATCTTCTTGCAGTACGCGCAGATCGGGATGAGCGACTGGAGCTGCTTGACCTGGGACAGGGCGTCCTCCAGCTCCCGCACCCGGGTGGCCAGGGTCGCCCGGAGCTCGACCACGTTCCGGGCCACCCCGAGCCGGGCCCGCAGCTCGTCCACGTCGAACGGCTTGGTGACGTAGTCATTGGCCCCGGCCACGAGGCCGGCGATCACGTCCTTCTTGGCGTCGTTGGCGGTCAGCAGGATCAGGTACGGCGGCTCGGCCGTCGGCCGCTCCCGCACCTGCCGGCACACGTCCGGGCCGTCCAGCCCGGGCATCACCCAATCCAGTACGGCCAGCTTGGGGGCGTCCGGTCGGCGGAGCAGGGCCAGGGCCTCCCGGCCGTCGGCCGCCTCGGCCGGCTCGAACCCCCAGTTCTTGACGGCCGCCCCCAGCATCCGCCGGAGGACCGGGTCGTCGTCGGCGATCAGCAGTTGCACGGCGGCCTCGGGCGGGCGGGTCATCTCCACCGAGAGATATGTTAATGGGCCGGTTCCGCCTGGCTACGGCCGCGGGTCAGGCGATACGCCCCGGCCTCCAAGTCGGCCCACTCCTGCCGCTCCCCGCCCGGCCAGCGGACGGCCACCCGGTCCGCCCCGCCCGCCGGGCCGAGGCCGAACGTCACCACCCCCTCGCCCTGGCTCAGATACCCCCGCGCCCCGGCCACGAACTGCCGCTGCACCGCGCCGCCGGCCGACACCTCGACCTCGGCCCCCAGCCCGCCCCCGGCCAGGGTCAGCCGGAGCGACCGGTTGGCCGGGGGCGTGTCGTTCCGGTACAGCCGGGCCGGGCCGCCGTTCGACGTGACCACCAGGTCGAGGTCGCCGTCGTCGTCGAAGTCGAGGACGGCACAGCCGCGGCCGACCATCGGGGCGAACGGGTCGCCGCCGACCGGGGCGAACAGCCGGTCGGACCGGCCGGTGTTGCGGAACAGTTGGCCCGGCTGGGCGTAGGTCTGGGTCGGGACGGCCCGGGCGATGTCCGGCTCCAGGTGGCCGTTGCAGGTGAACAGGTCCGGCCGGCCGTCCAGGTCGGCGTCCAGGAAGACGGCCCCGAACTTCATCGGGTAGCGGCTGGCCCCGGCCAGCCCGACCTCCGGGGCGGCGTCGGCGAACCGCGGCGGGTCGGCCCGGAGCCGGCGGAACAGCGAGTTCGGCTCGTTGCTGAAGTTGGCCACCAGGACCGCGAGGTCGCCGGGCAGCACCTCGGCGGCGTCGATCCCCATCCCGCCGCGGGGCCGGCCGTCGGCGTAGGCCAGCCCGGCGGACAGCCCTTCTTCCACGAACAGGCGACCGCCGGACGGGGCGGGCCGGTTGCGGAAGAAGAAGTTGCGGACGGTGTCGTTGGCGACGACCAGGTCCGGCCAGCCGTCGCCGTCGGCGTCGCACACGACCACCCCGAGGGTCTTCCCGACCGGCGTGGGGGTGCCGTCCGGCCCGCGGGGGTCGCTCACCCGCACCCCGGCTGCGGCCGACACGTCCTCGAACCGCCCGCCGCCCAGGTTGTGCCACAGCTCGCAGTGGGTGCCGGCGAACTGCTGGGGCGGGACGTAGGCCCGCAGGCCGCCGGCCAGGGTCGCCGGGACGCCGAGGTCGAACGCCGGGGACCAGGCGACGTAGTTGCACACGAACAGGTCGGGCCGGCCGTCCCCGTCGTAATCCACGAACGTCGCCGACGACGGGAATGACAGCGGGGTGTCACGCCGGAGGAAGTCGGCGTAGCTTCCCGTCCACGCCACCGGCTCGGGGAACCCCGCGGTCGTCGTGACCTCCTCGAACCGCCTGCCGCCGACGTTGCGGAACAGCCGGTTCCCGCCGACCGCGGTGACGAACAGGTCGGGCCGGCCGTCGCCGTCCACGTCCCCGACCGCCGCCCCCATCCCGTACAGCTCGACCGCCAGCCCGGCGGCGGCGGTCACGTCCTCGAACCGGCCGCCCCCGCGGTTGCGGTACAGGGCCTGGGTGGCCTTGCCGCCGGGGTGGTCGAGCTGCCCCGGCCACGGCCGGCCGTTGACGAAGAACAGGTCGGGCCGGCCGTCCCCGTCGTAGTCCAGGACAGCCACCCCCGACCCCATCGTCTCGGGCAGCAGCTTGTCCCCGGCGGCCGCGTTGCAGTGGCGGAAGGTGATCCCGGCCGCGTCCGTCACGTCGGTGAACCGGACCGGCTCGTACTCCGGCGCCGGGCGGCCGGGGTCGTCGGCCGGGGACGGGAGGAACCGGAGGGCGGCCACCCCGCCGGCCGCGAGGACCAGCAGGGCAGCACCGGCCGGGACGAGCCGGGACCGGCGGGCGGGCGGGAGGCGGGGCGGGTGCTTCTTCGGGTTGGCGGCCACCCGATCACACTACCCGACCGCCGGCCCGGTGTCACGCCCCCGGCCGGAATGGTTCTGGTCCGGACACACACCCCACACCTGACGAATCCGGTTGCGGCCGAACAAATCTTGGCTTGAACGACCCGGGCTACTTCCCGCCGGCCTCAACCTCGCTCAGCACCAGGGCTTGCTCCATTTCGCCCGGCTTGAACCCGAACGGCCCCCGGCCGCTCTTGTACGCCACCACCCCGTTCGTGTCGATCACGTACAGCCGGGCCGGCATCCCGCTGTACGCCGCCCCGACCGGGTCGGTGATGTCGTCCACCGCAACCGGCATGGCCGGCTGGAGCTTCCGGCAGAACTGGTCGCACGCCTTGGCCCGCTCGCCGAACGTCAGCGGCTGCTTCAGGCTGACGCCCGCCTTGGTGTTCGACTCCATCCCCCAGCCGTCGGACGGGTGGGCCTCCCGGACGTAGACGAGCAGGAAGTTGGCCTTGTCCTTGTGCCGGCGGAAGACCGCCTCCACGTCCGGGTAGAGCGACCGGAACGGCCCGCAGGTGAAGTTCCCGGTGACGAGGACGACCGGCTTCTTGCCGGCCAGCTTCGACAGGGTGTGCGTCCCGGCCCCGTCCTGCGACGGCAGGGTGAAGTCCGGGGCCTTGTCGCCGACCTGCGGCCCTTCGCTCATCGAGCCGATCTCGCCGGCGAACAGCCCCCGCACCAGCACCGGCACCGACGGGGCGTCGCCCGGGGCGAACCCGCTGCCCCCGCCGCGGGGGAGGTTGAGCCGGCGGAAGTCGTCGGGCGTCACATACCCCTTCTCGCCGGCCAGCTGGTCGTAGTACTCCAGCAGCTCCTCCTTCGTCAGCCGGCCGTCGTTGCCGGTGTTCATCCGCCGGAAGACGCGGTTCAGGAAGTTCCCCTGCATGACGTGCATGTTCCGGTCGGACCAGTCGAGGTCGGCCTTGGTGATCGAACCGTCGCCGTCCCGGTCGAGGGCGTCGAACTGCTCCGGCGTGCCGGCGAACTTCTCCTTCGGGACGGCCTTGTCCTTCGGGTCGAGGCCGGCCCGGGCGGTCAGCCAGTCCCAGGTGTACCGGGTCTTGGACGGCCCGAACCACCCCTCCCCGGGCATCATCTGCGACCCGCGGAGGATGGCCACCAGCATCTTGACGGCCTCCGGCTGGCGGTCCGGGTACTGCTCCTCGATCCAGGCGGCGGCCTCCTCGGCCCGTTCCTTGTCCGTCATCGCGTCCGGGTCGAACCCGGGCGGGAGCTTCGGCCGGTCCGGGCTGACCGCCCGGGGCATCGGGGCCTGGTCGCCGGCGGCGACGAACCCGACCAGGGTGGCGGCGAGGAGGGCGGCGGCCGGCAGGCGGACGGACATGGGAAGCTCCCGACGGAAGATAAAGACAGGGGGTCGCGGATGACGCGGATCGGAGCGCGGATACACGCGGATCAAGACACAAATCCGGGTTTCGATCAGCGTTCATCCGCGTCCGCCGATCCGCGTCATCCGCGACCCCGTCTTTCCTCACACTAATCCAGCGGCAGGTTGGCGGCCTCGGTGACCCGGTCGAAGTAGGCCGCGTTGCAGGTATGGTACACGATCTCGGCCACCTCGTGGTCGGTGAACACCTTCCGCAGCCCCTCGACATCCATGTCCGTGACCGTGGCCGGGGCGACGGCCAGCTTCCGGGCGAACGTCACCGCCCGCCGCTCCCGGGCCGGCAGGTCGTTCCCGTCCCCGTCCAGGGCGAAGACCTGGTCGTCCGTCAGCCCGACCGCCTTGAGCCGGTCGCGGGCGACGGCCAGGGCGTACCAGGCCCGGTCCTCCCGGGCCGCCGCCCAGGCGATCGCCGCCTTCAGCCGGGGGTTGAGGTTCCCCTTCTCCATCGCCGCCTTCAGGTTGGCCACCCGGCCCTTGTTGGCCTTCGGGAAGACGGCCAACAGCCGCACCCAGTTCGGGGCGTTGTCCCCGCCCCAGAGTTCGGCCGCCGCCTTCGGGTCGGCCAGCGGCAGGACCGCCGCCCGACCGCGGGCCTCTTTCCACTTCGCCTCAACCTGTTCGCGGCCCTCCAGCGGCGGCCGGGCCGGGACCTTCGGGGCCGACCCCGCTCCGTCCGGCAAAGTGGCCACCGCCGACCGGGACTTGGCGAACTGCGGCGAAGTGGGTGTGGTGAACCGGGAGAAGTCGGCCTTGGCGTCCCCCTTGCGGAAGAACTCGGCGTTCTCCTCGGCCGGGATGTTCAGCCCGTCCGTCCAGCGGTTCGTCGAGCAGTACCCGGCCACGGTGACGACGATCTCGGCCACCTGGGTCGGGGTGTAGTACTCCCCGAGGTGCTTCACGTCCTCGGGGGTGACCAGGTGGGGCGTCAGGGCCAGCTTGCGGGTGAACCGCAGGGCCGCCTGCTCGGCCAGCGGCAGCGTCTTCCAGTCACCGTCCAGCACCGCGATGCCGTCGTCCGACACCCCGGCCCCGGCCAGCTTGTGTTCCTGGTGGCCGAGGCAGTAGTAGCAGTTGTTCACCCGGGAGGTGACCCAGAACAGCTTGACCTTGAACGTGTTGTCCAGGGTCATGGCCGGGTCCGGCTCGCGGCCGAAGCCCGAGTCCCGCAGGTCGGCCGGCAGGTAGTAGGCCCGGAACCGGCCGTTGTTGACCCGGCTGCGGGCGTCGGCCGGGTCGGCCGGCGGGGGCGGCATCGGCAGCCGCGGCCTTGCCTTCTTGTGGGCTTCCAGGGCGGCCTTCACGTCTTCCCGGGTGGCCGGGACCGGCTTCGGCTCCGGCGAGGGCGGGGCCGGGTCGGCGGCCGGGGCGAGCAGCAGGCAGGCGAGCGCCAGGGTGGTCATCAGCTTCCTTCCTCCCGGGTCACGGCCCGGTTCGGGGTGGTGACCACCCGGTAGGCGGCCTTCCGGGTGGTCGTCCTGTCCTTGTGCTGGAGGGTCAGGGTGACGGGGTAGCTCAGGCCGGTGCCGAACACCTTCGGCTCGCCGGCGAGCTGGTAGTCGACCAGCTTGGCCCCGCGGGTGAGGTCGTCGTCCACCAGGTAGAGCGGGGGCGACCGGCCGGCCATCGCCTTGTCGGTCTCCCCGGCCTTCCAGCCGTCGAGGGCCTCGGTCAGGGCGGCCCGGGACGCCTCCGGGGTGGTGGCCAGGTCGAGCGGCTTGGGGTCGCCGCAGCCGGCCGCGACGACCAGGACCGCGAGCGGGATCAGGGTCAGGCGCATGGATGAAGTCCGGATGGTGTACTCGTGGTAGAAGACCCTCCCCGGCCCCCTCCCCCGCGGGCGGGACGGGGTCCGGCGAGCCGGGAGCGTGAGCGACCCGAGCATAGGACCCCCCGTAGCGAAACCGCCCCGCGCGCCCGCCCGGGTGGGGTCGGTTTAGGTGAGTAGCCCGAGATGACCTCGTTCCCGTCCCGGGAGCCCATCGCCCGCCAGTTGGCCAGCGGGATCGAGTCCCGGACGAACCGGACGGACCCGTCGCACAGGGCGACGTTCACCCCGCCGGTGTGGAAGCTCTGGGCGGCCGTCCCGATCCGCCCGGACGGGTACATGCACGACCGGGAGTTCGGCGGGCCGACGTGGAAGTACACGGTGGTCGAGTGGTACCCCTGGAGCCACGGGGCCCCCACGTCGGACATCTTGTTGTACAGGAGGTCGTTCGGGTCGAACCCCCGCTCGCACATGGCGTAGGCCTCGTCCGGGGTTTCCGGGTACAGCCCGACCGCCTCGCCCAGCCGGAAGGTGTCGGTCCGGGGGGTGACCTTGCCGTTGTTGAAGTCGCCGATCCCGTGCTCGCTGAACAGGGCGGTGTTGCTCGTCCCGTCGGTGATCCCGACCAGCTTCACCTTGCTGTTCAGGTAGGCCGGGCCGTTCGGGGCCGGCTTGCCGTAGTTCGGGTTGGCCGGGTCGGACGGCGGCAGGCCCCACAGGAGGCCGCTCCCCTGGTTGATCCGGTAGTTCGTCCCGGCCCACCCGGCCGGGAGCTGGTCGACCGGGTCCGACGGGCAGAGGAAGGTCTTGACCCGGACCGCCCGGGGCAGGTCGTTGGACGAGTGGTTCCAGGCGGCGTCGAAGTTGATCTGCTTGAACAGCGGTTCCTGCTCCAGGTACGGCAGCAGGTAGGCGTGGGCGGACAGGCTGTTGCCGTCCCGGGACGGGGGTAGGGCCCCGAGGGCGTCGTGCCGGTTGTGGGCGGCCAGGGCCAGCTGCTTCAGGTTGTTGCTGCACGACATCCGGGCGGCGGCCTCCCGGACCTTCTGGACCGCGGGCAGCAGCAGGCCGATCAGGATGGCGATGATGGCGATCACCACCAGCAGCTCGATCAGCGTGAAGGCGCGTCGGCGGAGGTTCATGGGTCTCTCGGGTCCTGGGTGATGACGGAAAAAGAAACCGAATCGATCCCAGCAGGTACGGACGGAATGAGGCCGGGGCGCACCGGTGCGCCCGGGTGCCCGCGGCGGGGCCGGAAGTGGCCCGGCCGGGGCGGGTGCTGCGTGGTATCGAGGAGAACCGCCGGGGGACTCGCGCCACCGCGGGCGAGGACGACCGCGGGTGTCTGCCGCCGGTCACGCGGACCGGTCGGGACGGACCCGGGGCGTCACGCCGCGGGGACGCGCGCAGGGGAAGCCCGGCGGGCGGTCAGCCGCCTCTGGGCGGGTGGAAGATGGACGCGGGCCGGGAGACCGACCCGTCTTCGGAGGTGAGAGGCGGGAGCGTCCGGCCGGTGGCGGCCGCGTCGAGGTCGGCCCCGAACCGGGCGGCCCACTCCTTCGACCCGCCGGGGCCGGTGACGGGGGCCGTCACCGGGACCGGGGTCGTCTGGTGGCCCGAGCAGCCCGGCCCGTGGCACGGCTTGCCGGGGGTCGGTTGGCCGTGGTCGGCCTGGCCCGGCCCGCCGTGCGGGGCCATCGGCTGGCCGGCGATGCGGACGTAGTCGCCGCACTCGGCCGCCGCCCGGCCGGGGGTAAACGCCAGCCCCGCGGCCAGCAGCCCGGCGGCTGCGACCAGACGGAGGACCGGCGTTCGTCCGCGAACGGGCATGCGGGTGCCGAGCGAGTGGAGCCGACGCTAACCCAAGAAGATACCCACCGCCCGCGCGGCCGGTCAAGTACCCCGGCCGAATTTTCCCCACTTTCCCCGGCGGCCGCCGGCCGGGTGAGGTTGCCCCGCCGGTCCGGCCGCGGCTATAACCCGTCGCCCGGGCGGCCGGCCCGGCCCCCGCACGTCCACGGACGGACCCGAAGATGAGCGACCCCGCCGCGCCGGACCTCCTCGCCGCCCGCCGCCGGATCGAGCAACTGGAAGCCGCCCTGTCCCGGCGGACCGAGCTGTTGGAGCAGAAGCAGGCCGAGCTGGCCGCCGTCCGGGCGTCGAAGGCGTTCCGGGCGGCGTCGCTGGTCAACAAGCTGCTCGACCGGCTGTTCCCGCTCCACACCCGCCGGCGGACGTGGCTGAAGGTCGCCGCCCGCCGGGCCGGGGCGGTCCCGTCCGCACTATGGCTCCGCCGCAAGGCCCAAGACGGCCCGCCCCCGACCGACCGCCACCTGAGCGAATGCACCCCGCCGGACGAGTACCGCCGGTGGATCGCCAAGTGGGAGCCGCCGGCCGCCGAGTTGAAGCGGCAGCGGGGCCACCGGTTCGGCCGGTCGCCGGCGGTCAGCGTGGTGGTGCCGGTGTACAACCCGCCGGCGGCCTACCTGGAAGCGATGATCGCGTCGGTGCGGGCCCAGACCTACCCGAACTGGGAGCTGTGTCTGGCAGACGGCGCGAGCACCGCCCCGCACGTCCGGCCGATCCTCCAGAAGGCCGCGGCCGCCGACCGGCGGGTGAAGGTGAGCTTCCTGCCCACCAACCAGGGGATCGTCGGCAACTCGAACGCGGCCGCGGCCCTGGCGACGGGCGACTACCTGGCGCTGCTGGATCACGACGACGAGCTGGCCCCGTTCGCGCTTCACGAGGTCGTCGCGGCGGTCAACGAGCAGCCCGAAGCCGACCTTCTTTACTCCGACGAAGACAAGATCGACCTGCACGGCGACCGGGTGGAGCCGAACTTCAAGCCGGACTGGTCGCCCGAGACGCTCCGCGGCCGGAACTACGTCTGCCACCTGACGGTGTTGAAGAAGGCGCTCTTCGACGCGGTCGGCGGGTTCCGCCCGGGGTTCGACGGGTCGCAGGACTACGACCTCGTGTTGCGGGCCTCGGAGCAGGCCCGGCGGATCGTCCACGTCCCGCACGTCCTCTACCACTGGCGGATGCACGCCCAGTCCACGGCCGCGAACAAGGGGAGTAAGAACTACGCCTTCGAGGCCGGCAAGCGGGCGGTCGCCGACCACCTGGCCCGGCTCGGGGTCGACGCCTCCGTCCACGACGGGTCGGTCCTCGGGACGTACCAGGTCGTCTACCACCTGCGGACGCAGCCGCTGGTCAGCGTGATCGTCCCGAACAAGGACCAGGTCGGGTTGCTGGCCCGGTGCGTCGAGTCGTTGGGGAAGGGGAGCTACGCGAATTACGAGCTGCTGGTGGTCGAGAACGGCAGCCGGCTGCCCGAGACGCACGCCTACTACGCGGAACTCCGGAAGCAGCCGCACGCCCGGGTGCTGGAGTGGACCCGGCCGTTCAACTACGCGGCGGTGAACAACTTCGCCGCGGCCGAGGCCCGGGGCGAGCTGCTGCTGTTCCTGAACAACGACACGGAGGCGATCAACCCGGACTGGCTGGAGACGATGGTGAAGCTCGCCGTCCAACCGGGGGTGGGGGCGGTCGGGGCCAAGCTCCTGTACGCCGACGACACGGTCCAGCACGCCGGCATCGTGGTCGGGATGGGCGGGGTGGCCGGCCACTCGCACCTGTTCTACCCGCGGGACGCGGCCGGGTACATGCAGCGGCTCCGGCTGACCCAGAACGTCGCGGCCGTGACCGGGGCGTGTCTCTTGATGCCGCGGCGGGTGTTCGAGGCGGTCGGCGGGTTCGACGAGGGGTTCGTCCTGGCCTTCAACGACGTGGACCTCTGCCTGTCGGTGTTGAAGGCCGGCTACCGGGTGGTGTGGACCCCGGACGCCGAGCTGTACCACCTGGAGTCGAAGACCCGGGGGTACGAGGACACGGCCGAGAAGCAGGCGCGCTTTAAGCGGGAGTACGACCTGTTTCATCTCAAGTGGGGGGCCCTCCTGCGGGCCGGCGACCCGTACTACAGCCGGCACTTCCGGCTCGACCGCCCGGACTTCGCCTTGAAGGCAGCCTAGGGTGTACAATAGGGAGGGCGCCCGATGGCCGGCCCGACGCCGATCGTCCGACAGTTCATCCCGTGCGAGCAGGTGACCTACGTCCTCGGCGTGGGGTACTGGCTGCTCAACCCGCGGGCCGACTTTGTCGCCGAACCGGGCCAGGAGTTCCCGCTCGCGGTGCCGAACCCGTCCGTGTTCATCCAAATCGGGGGGAGTTACGGCCGACACACCTTCCGGCTTCGGCTGATGGACGTTACCGACCCGACGGCCGAGCCAGCGCAGGCGTTGACCACCCGGCCGCAGGCGATCGACCTCGGGCCGCCGACCGGCCCCTTCCGGCTGCGGGTGCGGAACTGGTCCCAGCGGATTCCGTTCCTGGCGTTCCGGCGGCCGGGTCGGTACGAACGGTGGATGGAAGTCGCCGGCGAAGTCCTGGCCAAAGTTCCGATCCTCGTGGAGGAGCAGCCGTGAGCGTGGACAACGGTTCGGCGAATCCGCCCGTGCCGCCGGGCGGCGGTCAGGTCGCCGGCCCGGACTGGGTCCCGGGGCCGGACGACGAGTTCCTCGGGTACTTCGAGTCCGAAATCATCGTGACCCTGCCGCCGGAGGAAGCGGCCAAGCTCAAGCCCGGGCGGTGGGTGCCGGTCGGCCGGCGCGGCAACCCGGGGCCGGCCGCCCCGCCCGCCCCCGACG
>JAIEQN010000884.1 GCA_019747685.1 Gemmataceae bacterium | reverse complement strand
CCGCCCGATCGGCCCCCGGCCGCCGCCCCCGGGGCCGGCGGTGGCGGCGACGAGGACCCGACCGATGAGTACCTTCCCGAACTCGCCGCGGCTCTTGAAGGCGGGGCTGGCCCTGCTCGACCCGGACACGGCCGCGGTCGTCCGGGTGGTCGCCCTCCAGTACAACCCGGACACCCTCACCCGCACCCTCCAGGTCCAGGGGGCCGGGGGCGACGCCGGCGGCCGGGCCGAGCCGCTGCGGCTCAAGGGGCCGCCGGTCGAGACGATCAAGCTGGACGCCGAGATCGACGCCGCCGACCAGCTCGAATTCCCGGCCCGGAACCGCGCCGCCGTCGAGGCCGGCGTCCAGCCCCACCTGGCCGCCCTGGAGACGATCGTCTACCCGCCCAGCGGCCGGCTCCGGCTCAACGACCTGCTGGCCAACCTGGGCACCATCGAAATCCTCCCGGCCCAGGCCCCGCTGGCCGTCTTCGTCTGGAGCAAGAACCGGGTCGTCCCGGTCCGGGTCACCGAGTTCTCGATCACCGAGGAGGCGTTCGACCCGGCCCTCAACCCGATCCGGGCCAAGGTCAGCCTCGGGCTGCGGGTGCTGAGCGTCAACGACGTGGGCCTCGACCACCGGGCCGGCGGGCTGTACCTGAGCTACCAGCAGCAGAAGGAGCGGCTGGCCGGGCTGTTCCGGCCCGGCGGCCTGGCCGCCCTCGGCGCGGAGGACGCCCTGTGACCGACCCCCTGCAAGCCCTGCAGGCCCTGCTGCAAGGCGGCGGGGCCGGCGACACCCGGTTCCCGCCCACCAGCCGCTACCACGGCGTCGGCACCGCCACCCTGACGACCGCCGACGGCCGGACGGTCGTGTACCTCCGCCGCCGGCTCGTCCCGTCGCCGGAGCGGTTCGACACCTTGCGGGAGTACGTCGTCGTCGAGGGCGACCGGCTCGACCTGATCGCCGCCCGGTTCGTCGGCGACCCGGAGCAGTTCTGGCGGGTGTGCGACGCCAACGGGGCGGTCCGGCCGGGTGAATTGGAGGAGGTGGGCCGGCGGCTGCGGCTGACCCTCCCCGAGGGCGTCCCCGGGGACCGGGGGGCCGATGCTTAACGGCCTGCACCTGACCGTGCTGATCGGCCCCGGCGTGCCCGTGCCGCCGCCGAAGGCGGTCACCGACGCGCTCGTCAGCGCCCAGGTGAACACCGACAAGGAGCGGACCGGGTTCCAACTGACGTTCGCCGTCGGCAAGGACTCGTTGCTCCTCAACGCCCTGCTGCCGGCCGGCTACTTCGAGCCGCTGGTCACCCGGGTGATCCTGATCGTCACCGCCGGGGGGTTGCCGCAGGTGCTGTCCGACGGGGTGATCACCCGGCACGAGCTGGCCCCGGCCGACGACCCCGGGAAGTCGACCCTGACCGTCACCGGCGAGGACCTGAGCGTGCTGATGGACGTGGTCCAGATGCCGATCGGCCGTTACGCCGGGATGCCGGACCCGGTCATCGTCGGCGTGGTCCTGGCCAGGTACGCGGTGCTGGGGATCGTCCCGCTGGTCGTCCCACCGATCTTCCCCAGCGTCCCGCTGCCGATCGAGGAGGTCCCGACCCAGCGGGAGACCGACCGGGCCTACGTCCGGCAGCTCGCGGCCGGCCACGGGTACGTGTTCTACGTCGAGCCCGGCCCGGCCCCGGGGGCGAACGTCGGGTACTGGGGCCCGGACATCCGGCTCCCCCTCCCGCAGTCGGCCCTGAATGTTAACTTCGACGCCCACGCGAACGTCGACTCGCTCACCGCCAGCCTCGACGGGCTGGCCAAGCAGCTCGTCGTCATCACCGTCCTCGACCCGGTCACCGGGAAGGTCCCGATCCCGGTCCCGGTCCCGACCCTCAACCCGCTGCGGCCGCCGCTGGGGGCCCGGGTGAGCCCCCCGGCCCGGGTCGTGTTCCCGCCCGGGCTGGCCAAGCTGAAGCCGGAGCGGGCGGCCGCCGCGGCCGTCGGGATCATGTTCGGCGCGGCCGACGCGGTCGCCGTGAGCGGCTCCCTGGACGTGCTGCGGTACGGCCGGGTGCTGCGGTCCCGGCAACTGGTCGGGGTGCGGGGGGCGGGGGTGGCCTACGACGGGTTCTACTACGTCCAGAGCGTCACCCACAGCCTCAAGCCGGGCGAGTACAAGCAGAACTTCACCCTGTCCCGGGACGGGCTGGTGTCCCCGACCCCGGTGGTGGTGCCATGAGGCCGAGGCATGTAACCCCCCCGTTCGGGCGGCCGGGGCGGAGTCTTCGATGCCCCGGCGGGGTCTTCGTAGGGTGGGCGGAAGCCCGCCGCAGGCGGGGTGAGGCCCACGCCGGGGAGCGACGGACCTCGCCCGCGTGGGCCTCGGCGGTCCCGCGGACCGCCTCCGCCCGCCCGACGCAACCCGGAGCCTCGGAGACCCTGCCCCGGCCACCCGGAGTCGGGTGCGACCCCGCCGGCCTGGCCGCGCAGCGAGGCGATACCGTATGAGCCCCGACGCCGGGACGAGGCGGTTCTACGGCAAGTACCGCGGCACGGTCGTCAACAACGTCGACCCGATGATGCGCGGGCGGCTGCTGGTGCAGGTGCCGGACGTGCTCGGGCTGGTGCCGTCGAGCTGGGCCGAGCCGTGCGCCCCGCTGGCCGGCCCGACCGGCCCGCCGATGGGGGTGTACCTGGTCCCCCCGATCGGGGCCGGGGTGTGGGTCGAGTTCGAGCAGGGTGACCCGGGGCACCCGATCTGGGTCGGGTGCCGGTGGGGGGCGGGGTCGGACGTGCCGCCGCAGGCCCGGCTCGGGCTGCCGGCCGCCCCGAGCATCGTGCTCCAGACGCTCGGCCAGCACAGCATCGCCATCAGCGACGTGCCCGGCCCGGCCGGCGGCATCCTCCTGAAGACCCTCAGCGGGGCGATGATCTCGGTCAGCGACACCGGGATCGTCATCTCCAACGGCAAGGGGGCGGTGATCACCCTGACCGGGCCGGTGGTGGACGTGAACGCCGGGGCCCTGACCATCACCTGACCCGGGAGGCGGCCGGGCGGTGGGGGCGGGATGTTACGGATGGGATTTGACACCGGCCCGGAGGAGTGTACAGTACGAATGTACAGTTACGCCCGCGGCTCGGGCCGTGGGCGGTTCGGGCGGGGCGGAGGCCGAGCATGATCGGGTCCGGTACTGCTCGGGTGGCGACGCAACCCCGATCCGGGTAACGGGTTCGGCCCCACCGGCGGGCCGAGCATGACACCCCCGCCAAGCGGGCTCGGCGAGAAAACGCTGGAAATCCTAGCCAAAACGCGGCGGGAAGAGGTCGGTGAAAAACGAGGGGGGGGGGAGGGGGGTGGCATGGCGGCAAAAACCGGTGGCCCGCCCTAAGGGTTACGGGACCCTGGAGTTGCGGGCGGCCGCCGACGGACCGAGCATGAGCGGGTGTGACCGGAAACGGCCGGGTGTGAGCGGCCGGACACCCGCACGGCCTGATAGGGGGGAGGCGACCATGCCCGGGCCGATCGTTCATCTGGGGGCGACGGTGATCTGTATGCACGGCGGCACGGCCGTCCCGACGGCCCCGTTCCCGCGGGTGCTGGTGAGCGGCCAGCCGGTGGCGACCCAGGCCCCGCCGTACGTCATCGCCGGGTGCGCCAACCCGGCCGCCCTGCTCCCGCCGTGCGTGACGGCCCAGTGGGTGGTGGCGGCCCTGCGGGTGAAGGCCGGCGGGGTGCCGGTGGTGGTGGTCGGCAGCCAGGCGGTGTGCATCCCGACCGGGACGCCCCTGAACATCCTCGTGACCCAACCCCGGGTGAGTGCGACGTGACCCACCACCTCGACTACCCCTACGACTTCGACGCCCGCGGCCGGACGGCCGAGGCCGGGGACGATCCCTACGTCCGCGACCTGATCGAGCAGGTCCTGTTCACCGTCCCGGGCGAGCGGGTGAACCGGCCGAGCTTCGGGTGCGGGTTGCTGCAACTGGTGTTCGCCCCGAACAGCCCGGAGCTGGCCGCCACGACGCAGTTCCTCGTCCAGGGGGCGCTCCAGCAGTGGCTCGGCGACCTCGTGACCGTCGAGGAGGTCGGGGTGATCGCCGAGGACGCCACCCTGCGGGTGACGATCAGCTACGTCGTCCGGCGGACCGGGCGGCGGGAGACGGCCGAGTTCACCCGGGAGGCCGTCGGCCCATGATCTACCTGTGCTGCGACAAGCGGCGGCGGCTGTTGCTGCGGGACGCGAACGCGGCCCGGGCCGCAGCCGGGCTGCCACCGCTCAACGGGATCGACTACCTGGAGGTGCTGGACCACGACGCCCCGGCCGGGGTCGCCCGCCAACAGACGCTGCTCGTCCGGCTGTTCGAGCCGGCCCCGGGTCTGGATCGGGACGACCTACGGCTCGACGGGGGCGAGCGGGTCCGGCCGGTCCGCATCGTCTGGGCGTTCCCGGCCGATGCGGTCCCCGCGGCGGTCGCCCCGCCGGCGGAGCGGGCCTTCTACGCCGCCCTCCCGGCCGCCGACCGCACCCTCGTCGTCCGCACCGACTCATCCGGCGACTACTCGCGCTACCGGCTGTCGGTCGTCCGGTCGCCGGCCGACCCGTCCCCGCCGGACGGGTTCGACCCGCAGTTCGCGGCGGTGGACTTCTCGTTCAAGGTCGAGTGCCCGAGCGACTTCGATTGCGCCCCGCGGCACGACTGCCCGGCCGAACCCGAACCCCCGCCCCCGGCCGACTACCTGGCCAAGGACTACGCCAGCTTCCGCCGGCTGATGCTCGACCGGCTGTCGCTCTTGATGCCCGGGTGGCGGGACCGCAACGCCGCCGACCTCGGCGTCACCCTGGTCGAGCTGCTCGCCTACGTCGGCGACCGGCTCAGCTACCAGCAGGACGCGACCGCCACCGAGGCCTACCTGGACACCGCCCGGCGGCGGGTGTCGGTCCGCCGGCACGCCCGGCTGGTGGACTACCGGATGCACGACGGGTGCAACGCCCGGGCCTGGGTGCGGGTCCTCGTCGACGACGACGCGGCCGGCGAGGAACTGCCGGCCGGGACGGTGCTGCTGACGAAGGTCTTCCCGGACGAACCGGTCCTGGGCCCTGCGTCGGCGGAGGCGGTCGACGCCCTGGCCCGGCGGCCGGTGGTGTTCGAGACGATGCACCCGCGGACCCTCTTCGCCGCTCACCGGGAAATGGACCTGTACGCCTGGGGCGACGGGCGCTGTTGCCTGCCGAAGGGGGCGACCCGGGCCACCCTCGACGGCGACTTCCCGGACCTCGCCGTCGGCGACGTGCTCGTCCTCGCCGAGGTGGTCGGCCCGCGGACCGGCTCGCCGGCCGACGCCGACCCGACCCGCCGGCACCCGGTCCGACTGATTGGGGTACGAGCCGGTGTCGACCCGCTCAACGACCAGCCCGTGACCGAAATCACCTGGGACCGGGCCGACGCCCTGCCGTTCCCCGTCTGCGTGTCGTCCGTCACCGACCCGGCCAACGGCAGCGTCCCCATTACCGGCGTGAGCGTGGCCTGGGGGAACGTCGTCCTGGCCGACCACGGCGAGACCGTCCCGGCCGAAGACCTCGGGGCCGTCCCCCGGTCGCGACTCCGCCGGCCGGGCGGGTTCGACCGCTGCCACCCCGCCGACCCGCGACCGATCCCGGCCCGGTACAACCCGCTCCTCGGCCGGCTGCCGCTCACCCAAGCCGTCGCGGTCACGACCACGCAGCCCGCCGCCGAAACCCTCGACGCCGACCCGGCCGCCGCCCGCCCGGCCATCGAACTCGACGGCCTCATCGGCGGCGTCCCGACCCCCTGGAAGCCGCAGCCCGACCTGCTCGGCAGCGGCCCGACGGCGGCCGAGTTCGTGGTCGAGGTCGAACACGACGGCCGCACCGCCGTCCGGTTCGGGGACGACGCCCACGGGATGCGGCCGGAGCCGGACACGGCGTTCACCGCCCGCTACCGGACCGGGAACGGGGCGGCCGGGAACGTCGGTGCCGGTGCCCTGTTCCACGTCGTCACTAATGTCCCGGTCGTGGTCGGGGTGAAGAACCCGCTGCCGGCCCGGGGCGGGGTCGAACCCGAAACGGCCGACGAGGTGCGGCACCGCGCCCCGGAAGCCTTCCGCACCCAGGAGCGGGCCGTCACCGAGGCCGACTACGCGGCCGTGACCGAGCGCGACCCCCGCGCCCAGCGGGCCGCGGCCACCTTCCGCTGGACCGGCAGTTGGCACACCGTCTTCCTGACCGCCGACCCCCGCGGCGGGCCGCCCGACGACCCGGCCCGGTTCCGCCGCGACATCCGGGCCGGCGTCGAGCGCTACCGGATGGCCGGGTACGACCTGGAAGCCGACGAGCCGCGGTACGTGTCGCTGGAAATCGAGCTGCACGTCTGCGTCAAGCCGGGGTACTTCCGGCCGGCGGTCGGGGCGGCGCTGCTCGCCGTCTTCAGCCACCGCATCCTGCCCGACGGCCGGCGGGGCGTCTTCCACCCGGACAACTTCACCTTCGGCCAGTCGGTCTACCTCAGCCCGATCTACGCCGCCGCCCAGGCGGTGCCCGGCGTCGCGTCGGTCCAGGTGACGACCTTCCAGCGGCAGGGCCAGCCGAGCAACGAGGCCCTGCAAACCGGCCGGCTCGACCTCGGCCGGCTGGAGATCGCCCGCTGCGACAACGACCCGAACTTCCCCGAACACGGGGTCTTCAAGCTCAACCTGGGGGGCGGCAAATGAGCGACGCCCTCGACCCGTCACTCGACGGCCTGGACGACTGCGGCTGCTGCGCCGGCCCGGCGGCGGAAGTCCCGGCCGACGAGACCAACCCCGAGGGGCTGGACCGCATCAGCTACCGGGCCGGCGCCTACGCCCAGTTCCGGGCCACGATGGTGGCCGCCCTGTCGGCGAGCGACCGGCCCAAGCTCCGCCCGCTGACCACCCGCTCGCCGGACGACTTCACCCTCGCCCTGCTCGACGCCTGGGCTACCACCGCCGACGTACTGACCTTCTACCAGGAGCGGCTGGCCAACGAGGCGTACCTGCGGACGGCGACCGAGCCGGGGTCGGTGCTGCGGCTGGCCCGGCTGATCGGCTACCTGCCCAAGCCCGGGGTGGCGGCCGCCGTCGACCTGGCATTCACCCTGGAAGACGCCCCGGGGGCACCGGCCGCGGTCACCATCCCGGCCGGGGTGAAGGTCCAGAGCGTCCCCGGGCAGGACGAGAAGCCGCAGACGTTCGAGACCGGCGAGCCGCTGGCGGCCCGGGTCGAGTGGAACGCCATGCGGCCGCAGACGGCGGCCCCGCGGCTCCCCCAGGCCGGCGACACCGGCCTCGTCCTCCGCGGCACCGCCACCCAGCTCCAGCCCGGCGACGCCCTGCTGATCGTCGGCAACGAGCGCGAGAACAATTCGTCGAGCCTGCTCTGGATCGTCCGGCTGGTCTCGACCGTCGCCCCCGACCCGGCCGCCGACCGGACGGCGGTGACGTTCAACAAGCCGCTGGACCCCGGGCACGTGCCGCAGGCCGGGGTGCGGGTGTACGCCCTGCGGCTGCGGGCCCCCGTGTTCGGCCACAACGCCCCCGACCCGACCCTGATGGCCAAGGCGGACGGGACTCCGATCCGCACCCAATGGGACAACTACGGCCCGGACCCGTTCTGGGTCGACCTCGACGCGGCCTACCCGAAGGTCGTCGCCGGGGGCTGGTTCGTCCTGGTCGGCCCGGCCGGCGTGACGATGCTGTACCGGGCGACCGTCGTCTCCCTCCCGTCCCGGACGAACTTCGGGCTGAGCGGGAAGGTGACCCGGATCAAGCCCGAGCCGGAGCTGGCCGCCACCTTCGCCCAGTTCGACCGCCAACTCACCGTCGTGTACGCCCAGAGCGAACTGCTGGAGATGGCCGACACCCCGCTGACCGTCCCGCCGTCGGTGGTCCCGGCCGGCGTCCCGGCGGTCGGCCCCGGGGTCCTGCTCCCGGTCCACGGCACGACGGTCATTCTCGATCGGCGAGTCGCTGAGCTACCGAAGGGGCGGACGCTGATCGTCACCGGCAAGCGGGTGCGGGCGCGGGTGACATCCGGCGGGTTGTCCGCGCTGGTCAACGACGCCGGCACGCGATCGGCCGCCCTCGAACCCGACGACACGCTCTTGGTGCTAGGTCGGCCGACCCTCGCCGGCGGGTCGGTGACGTGGCGGCTGCAGCACGACGACGGGTTCGACGGCACCCTTGTCGCCCCGGCCGGCGCCCTCGTCCTCGCCCCGTCCCGTAAGGACGATCCCACGGTCAGCGAGCGGGTGACGGTCGAGTCCTGCACGGAGAACCCGACCGAGCTCGTGTTCGCCGGGGCCGGTCTGGCGAACCTCCTCGACCGGCCGACGGCGACGATCGCCGGGAACGTCGCCCCGGCCACCCACGGGGAGACGGTGGAAGAAGTCGCCGGGGGCGGGGACGCCGGCCGCCCGTTCCAGGTGTTCGCCCTCCGCCAGCCGCCGCTCACCTACGTCCGGGCCGAGACGCCCACCGGCCGGGCCTCCACGCTCGAAGTCCGCATCAGCGACCTCCTCTGGCGCGAAGTTCGGTCGCTGTACGGGACCGGCCCGGCCTACCGGGTGTACGCCACCCGCCCGGCCGACAACAACCAGACCACGGTCCATTTCGGGGACGGCCGGACCGGGGCACGACTGCCCAGCGGCCAGCAGAACGTCCGGTTCAAGTACCGCAAGGGCGGCGGGCCGGACGGGGCCGTCCGGGCCGGGCAGTTGACCACGTTGTTGACCCGCCCGCTCGGGGTGCGGGAGGTGACGAACCCGCTGCCGGCCGAGGGGGCGGACGCCCCGGAACAACTGGCCGACGCCCGGCGGAACGCACCATTGACCGTTACGACACTCGACCGGGCGGTGTCCTTGCGGGACTACGAGGACTTCGCCCGGGCCTACCCCGGGGTGACCAAGGCACTGGCCACCTGGACCTGGGACGGCCGGACCAAGGGGGTCTTCCTGACCGTGGCCGGGCCGGACGGGGTGACGATTTCACCGGGCGGGGTCGTGGCGACAGCCCTGTCCGGATCGCTCCGAGCCGCGGGAGATCCGTTCGTCCCGCTCCGGGTCGAGACGTACCGGCCGGCGAACTTCACCGTCGCCGGGACCGTCCTCGTCCACCCGGATTACGAGGCGGCGAAGGTCCTCCCGGCCGTCCGGGCGGCCCTGCGGGAGCGGTTCGGGTTCGCCGCCCGGGAGTTCGGCCAGCCGGTCACGCTCGGCGAGGTGGCAGCCGCGATCCACTCCGTCGCCGGGGTGGTGGCGGCGGACATCGACCACCTCCAGCGGACCGACCGGACCGAGCCGACCGACCCGGCCCCACGGCTGCTGGCCGACCTGCCGGGCGGCGGGCCGGACGCGACGGCCGCCGAACTCCTCGTACTCGCCCCCGGCGACTTGGCCGACGTGAGGGCCGCCCCATGAACGGCGACCGCAACCCGCTGTTCGACCTGCTCCCGGCCATCCACCGGCTGCGGGACATGGACCGCGCCGCACCGACCGACCCGAACACGGTCGGGCCACTGCGGGCCTTGCTGGACGTGATCGCCGACACCGTGGCCGTCCTCGACGAGGACCTGGCCCAGCTTTACGACGACCAGTTCATCGAGACCTGCGCCCCGTGGGCGGTGCCGTACCTCGGCGACCTGATCGGCTACCGGTCGCTCCACCCGGCCCCCGGCCTCGGCAGCCCGCGGGCCGAGGTGGCGAACACCATCGGCTTCCGCCGCCGCAAGGGCACCGCGGCGATGCTCGAGCAGCTCGCCCGCGACGTGACCGGGTGGCCGGCCCGGGTGGTCGAGTTCTTCCAGCTCCTGACGATGACGCAGTTCTTGAACCACCTCCGGCCGCACAGCGTCCTGTCGCCCGACCTCCGCCGGTGGGACGTGCTGGAGGCGATCGACACGCCGTTCGACACCACCGCCCACACCCCGGACGTGCGGCGGATTGCCAGCGGCGAGGGGAAGCACAACATCCCCAACGTCGGCCTGTTCCTGTGGCGGCTCGGGGCCTACCGGCTGACCCGGTCGCCGGCCGTCGGGCTCGACGCCCAGCGCTGGTTCTTCAGCCCGCTCGGGGCGAACGCGCCGCTGTTCACCCGGCCGCAGACCGAGACCACCATCACGCAACTCGCCACCCGGATGAACGTCCCGGCCCCCATCAGCCGGCGGCGGTTACGCGAGTCGTTGGCCGACTACTACGGCGACGGCTTGAGTATTCAGATCAAGGGAGTCCCGATCGATCAGATCCGGGTCTGCGACCTGTCCGACGACGCCGGCGGCTGGGCCCACACTCCGCCCCCGGCCGGTGCGGTGGCGATCGACCCGGTCCTCGGCCGGCTGGCGTTCGGCGACCCGCAGGCCGACCCGCCGCTCGTGACCTTCCATTACGGCTTCAGCGCCGACCTCGGCGGCGGCGAGTACGAGCGGGCCGCGTTGTTCGACCGGCCGGCCCAGCCGGCGCAGGCGGTCGCCGCCCCGGCGCTGGTGGCCGACGCCCTCGCGGCCCGGGTCCCGGGCGGGGCCGTCCAGATCACCGACGGCGGCCGGTACGCCGAGCCGTTGGCGCTGACCGTGCAGCCCGGCGAGCGGTTCGAACTCCGATCGGCCAACGACCGCCGGGCCACGCTCGTTCTTGGCGGCGAACTCGTCATCGACGGCGGCGACGACACGGCCGAGGTGTCGCTGAACGGGCTGCTCGTCGTCGGTGGTCGCGTCCGGGTGACGGCCGCCCTCCGCCGGCTGCGGCTGCGGCTGCGGCACTGCACCCTCGTCCCCGGACTGGCTCTGAACCCCGACGGCACCCCGACCAGCCCGGCCGAGCCGAGCCTCGTGATCGAATCTGGCGGGGTGACGGTCGAAGTCGACCACTGCATCCTCGGCGGCGTCCGCTGGCACGACCTCTCGACCCTGACCGTCACCGACAGCATCATCGATGCGACCGACCCGGCCGGGGTGGCGCTCTCGGGCCTCGGTGCGGTCGCGGCCGGTGCCCTCGCACCGGCGGGCGGGACGCTGCGGGTCGAGGAATGCACGGTCGTCGGCAAGGTCCACGCCCGCATCCTGGAGCTGGCCTCCAACTCGATCTTCGTCGCCCGGGCGGCGGCCGGGGACGGCTGGCCCGCGCCCGTGCTGATCGACCGCCGCCAGACCGGGTGCGTCCGCTTCTCGTTCGTCCCGGACGGGTCGCGGACGCCGCGGCGGTTCCGTTGCCAGCCGGAACTGGAGGTCCAGACACGGACCGACGCGGCCGAGAAGGAAGCCCAGGCCATGAACCAGACGCTGTCCGCCGCCCGCCGGGCCGCCATCCGGGCCGAGGTGGTCGCCCGGGTGAAGCCGGCGTTCACCTCGCGGCGGTATCACGACCCGGGGTACATGCAACTCCGCGGGCGGGTCCCGGCCGTCATCCGCCGGGGGGCCGATGACGAGGCCGCGATGGGCGCCTTCCACGACTTGTATGAGCCGCAGCGGCTGGCCAACCTCCGGGTCCGGCTGGAGGAGTACCTCCGGGTCGGGCTGGAGGCCGGCGTCTTCCCCGCCACCTGACCCCGGGGCGGGCCGGATCGTGCCCCCGTTTGTCCGGGTGGCCGGAGCATCGAAGACTCTGCCCCGGCCACCCGGTTTGGTGGCACAGGCATTCCTGCCTGTGAGGCCTCAAGTTGCACAGGCAGGAATGCCTGTGCCACCGAGACGCGACAGGGCCGGGGCATCGAAGACTCTGCCCCGGCCACCCCGAGTAAGCCCCTACCGAGGGCCGCCATGCCCGCCGACATCAGCCGCCGCCGGTTCGACCCCGGGAACGACTTCGCCGCCGTCCTGCTCCAGCAGGGGCGGGTGTTGCTCGACGCCGACTGGAACGAGGCGGCCGAGCTGCTCGACCGGCGGCTGCGGGTCGAGACCACTGACATCATCGGCCGAGCCGTCGTCCCGCGGGAAACGCCGGACGGGTTCGAGATCGGTATCGCTAACGGCGTCCTGACGATCGGACCGGGGCGGATGTACGTCCACGGCCTGTTGGCCGAGAACCACGGCGGGCCGCCGCGGGTGTGGAACCCGGTCCCGGCCGAGCTGCCGGGCACGACGCCCATCCCGTTCGACCAGCAGCCGTACCTGCCCGACCCGGAGACGAACCCGCCGCCCCGGGAGGGCGGGCCGTACCTCGTCTACCTCGACGTGTGGCAGCGGGAAGCGACCCACCTCGAAGACCCGGGGCTGGTCGAGTCGGCCGTCGGGGTGCCCGCCACCACCCGCTGGCAGACGGCCTGGCGGGTCCGGGCGCTGACGAACGTCCGCAACATTACCTGTGCGACCTCGGACGCCGAGGTCCCCGGGTGGCTCGACGTCATCCGCCCGAGCGACGGCCGGCTGACCACCGGGACGATTGCCGTCCCGCCCGACGACAACCCGTGCCTGATCCCCCCGGCCGGCGGGTACAAGGGGCTCGAAAACCGCCTCTACCGGGTCGAGATCCACGACATCAACGCGAACGGCGCGGCCACCTTCAAGTGGGCCCGGCACAACGCCAGCGTCGCCGCGGCCGTCCGCGAGATCAACGGCAGTGACCTGGTGGTCGACCTGGTCGGCCGGGATGCGGACCTGCGGTTCGACATCGGCGACTGGGTCGAGGTGACGGACGACGCCCGCGAGCTGGCCGGCCGGCCCGGGGAGATGCGGCGGGTCGCGGACATCGAAGACGCCACCCGAACGATTACCCTCGACGCCCCGCTCCCGGCCGGGGCGTTCGCCGACCTGGCCGCCCGGCACGCCCGGGTCGTCCGTTGGGATCAATCTGGCCAGGTCCGCGACACCAACGGCAACGTCCACGTCGACCTCTCGGCCGCCGGCAGCCCGGGGGTGATCCCGGTCCCACTCGGCGGGTTGGGGGTGATCCTCGAAGATGGCATCCAGGTGACGTTCTCGCTCGCGGCGGCCGGCGGCCGGTTCCGCCCCGGCGACTACTGGGTGTTCGCCGCCCGCACGGCCGACGCCTCGGTCGAGGTGTTGACGAACGCCCCCCCCCGCGGCGTCCACCACCACTACGCCCGGCTGGCGGTGGTGACATTCCCGAACACGGTCCGCGACTGCCGCGTCTTCTGGCCGCCGGAGTTCGGCGAGGAGGGGTGCGACTGTACCGTCTGCGTCTCGCCCGAATCCCACAACGGCGGAACCCTGACCATCCAGCAGGCCGTCGACCAGGTCCGCGCGACCGGCGGCACCGTCTGCCTGGGGGCCGGCGTCTACCGGCTGCCCGACGACCCGATCCGCGTCGAGCGGGCCCAGTCGGTCCGGGTCCGCGGGCAGGGCTGGCGGACGGTCCTGGTCCACACCGGGGGCGGGCCGGCGGTGGTCGTCCGCGGGACCATCGGCTTGACCCTGGAACACCTGACCGTCCTCTCCGCCCGGGGGAACGGCGGGGCGGTGGACGTCGGCGTCGAGAACTCGGCCGACGTGGTGATTCAAGAGTGCTACTTCCTCCAGCTCGGCCGGGGCGACCGGCCGCGGGCGGCGATCGGGCTGGGCGGGGTCCTGCTCCGGACCCGCATCCGGGGGAACGTGGTGTTCGCCGGGATCGGCGTCATCAACGTCCCGGCCGCCGGGCCGATCGACGCCATCGCCCAACTGCCCCGGCCGCTCATGACCCTCGGGCTTTCCGTCGAGGACAACCAGTTCGACTGCGACCAGTTCGGGGTCCGGCTGGCCGGGGCGGCGGTCCACCTCGGGGACACGACGGTCGGCGGCAACCAAGTCGTCGGCGGCCGGGACGGCGGGCTGGTGGCGACCGGGATGGTCGGCGGGACGTGGGGTGGGTCGCGGCTCGATGTCGTGCGGAACACGATCCGGGCGACCGGGCCGGGCATCATCGTCGGCACCGACGACGCCCGGGTGGACGGGAACGATATCGGCCCGGCGGCCGGCGGCCCGTCCGGCGACGGCATCGTCATCGCCCCCGGCACCCGCGAGGGGCCGGTCGACCGGCTCCAGGTCACGAACAACCGGGTGCAGCGGGTGGCCGGGAGCGGCATCCACATCCTGACCGCGGTCCGGTCGGGCTTCATCAAGCAGAACCAGATCGAGGGGACGGCCGGCGGAGGGATCGTCATGGACGAGGACGCCTCGGCCGACCTCCTGGTGGTCGAGAACAACCAGCTCCTGCGGGTGGCCGACCTCGACGCGGCGGCCAGCGAGGGCGTGCCGCTCCTGGCCGGCATCCACTTGGTCCGGGTGCGGGACGCGGTCGTCGCCGGGAACGCCCTCCGGGACATCGGCCCGCGGGCGTCGCTGGCCCGGTGGCTGGCCGGCATCCAGTTGACATCGTGTACCCGGGCGCGGGTGGCCGGGAACCGGGTGACCAACCTCGGGCCGCCGTCCGCCCAACTGCGGGAGGCCGACGGGATCGACGTGCTGAACGTCCTCGAGTCGGCCGAGGTGGTGGACAACGTCGTCCGGCGGCACGACGAGCCCCCGCCCGACGGGACCGACAACTCGTTCTGGCGGGGCGTCCGGGTCGGCCGGATCGTGATCGTCGAGGCCGGCGGGAACGCCGACCGGCCGGGGGTGGCGGTGGTCCCGCTCGGGCGGAGCCGGCTGGTCCGGCTGCGGGCGGTCGAGGTGTTCCTGACCCCGACCCGGGCGGTGGTCCGGGCCGTCACCCCCGAGGTCGCCCTCGTCCGCGGGAACGTCGTCGCCGGGTACGGGCTGGCCCCGGCGGTGGAGGTGTTCGCCCCCGACCGGGTGCAGATGACCGACAACCGGGCAACCCTGCTCCGGCTGGTCAACGACCCGGTGGTCCGGGTCCTCACCCGGGCGACCGCCGTGGTCGGCAATAACACGGCCGAGGGCGGGCGGGACGGGCAGGTCGTGATCGACCTCCGGGTCGACCCGAAGCGGGTGACGGCCGTCGGGAACGTCGCCGACGGGGCCATCCAGCTTAACGGCGGCGGGCTGCCGGCCCCGTGGAAGCCGCTGAACCTGGAGAACGTTTAGCCGGCCGGGGCCGGCCCAACCGGGGGGTGTCCGATGCGCGTCGTCGCGGGGGGCGGGGAAAAAGACTTGACCGAGCTGGCCCGGAAGGTGTTCAAGCTCGGCGGGCGTCGCGAGGCCGACGACGTGGCCCGGGCGGTCGAGGCCCTGCGGCGGGCCAACCCGCGCCTCCGGCCGGACGCCGCCGTCCCGGCCGGGGAGCCGGTGGTGGTGCCGGAGGTCGAGGGCCTGGCCCCGGCCGCCGACCGGGCCGGGCCGGCCGACGACCCGGCCGACGACCTCACGGGGCAACTCAAGACCGCCCTGGGCGGGGTCGCCAAGTCGCTCGACGCCGGGCTGGACGAGGAGGCGAAGGCCGAGGAGGAGGCGGACCGGCAACTCGCCCGGGTCGAGAAGGAGCTGGTCGCCGCCGACCCGGAATCCCGGGAGCGGGTGGCCAAGGTCCGCGAGGCGGGGGAGGCCCGGCGGGCGGGGCTGGCCGACCGGAGGCGGGCCGACCGGGAGGCCCTCGCCCAGCTCGGCAAGGACCTGGACGAGCTGGCCCGGGCGTTCGGGCGGGGCTGACCCGGGGGTCAGAAGTCGCGGGCGTACCCGGCCGTCCAGCCGCCGTCCACCACCAGGGTGTGGCCGGTCATGTAGCTGTTCTCCGGGTCGGCCAGGAACAGGGCGGCCACGGCGATCTCGTCTACCGTCGCCGGGCGGTCGAGCGGGACGTGGTCGAGCATCCGCCGGACCGACTCCTTGTACAGCCCGTCGTCGCCGTAGAAGAGCTGGCGGGTGCCTCCGGTCAGGGTCGAGCCGGGGGCGATGCCGTTGACCAGCACCCCGGCCGGGCCGAGTTCCAGGGCCATCGCTCGGGTCAGGTTGACCACCCCGGCCTTCGCCGCGACGAACGCGCATTGCAGCCGCAGCGGCACCAGCCCGGCGATCGAGGCGATGTTGATGATCCGGCCGGACCCCTGCCGCCGCATGACGGCCGCGGCCGCCTTGCTCATCTCGTACAGGCCGGTCAAATCAACCCCGAGGATGCGGTCCCACTCGGCCCGCGGGAACTGGTCGATGGCGACCCGGTCGGCGATGGTGTTGACCCCGGCGTTGTTGACCAGGATGTCGAGCCGGCCGACCTCGGCCAGGATGCGGCCGACGGCCGCCGCGATGGCCGCCGGGTCGGTCACGTCGAGGGCCAGGGACCGCCCGCCCGGCGACCCGGCGGCCGCGGCCGCCGCCTCGTCGGCCGACAGGTCGGAGTAGTAGGCGACGGCCCCGTTGGAGGCGAGCCGGTCGGCGATCGCCCGGCCGATCCCCCGGGCCGAGCCGGTCACGAGCGAGACCCGGCCGGACAAGTCGCAGCGCATCGGACACCCGGTCGCATTGGGTCGAAATTCATCGTTATATTGAATGTTACGACAATCACGCCCGGCCGTCTCCGGCCACGCCCGGTCATGACCGGCCGACCGGCTTTCGATCGCAACCGACAACCCGGCGGGAACCTGCGGCCGGGCCGCCGGTTTTTGAGGGATGCCACCCCCCCCTCCCCCCCTCGTTTTTCACGACCCTTCCGCCGAGCATTTTTCGCTAGGATTTCTAGCCTTTTCTCGCCGGCCTCGCTTGGCAGGGCGTGCATGCTCGGTCGGCCGCCGGGGCCGAACCCGAGACGGGATTCGGGGTTGCGTTGTCAACCCGGTACGACCGGACCCGGTCGTGCTCCGCCCTCGGCCCGCCGAATCGCCGGGGCTCGGGCCGCCGCGGGCCTACCTGTACGCCTGTACTATACATTCCCCCGGGCCGGTGTCAAACCCTCGCCGGCTGTATCCTGTCCGGCCCCTCACGACGCCACCCACGGGCCGGGGTTCTCGACCATCCCGGCCAGCGTTCGTAGGAACCGGGCGGCCGGGCCGCCGTCCGTGACCCGGTGGTCGAACGTCAGGCTCAGCGTCACCTGCTCGCGGACGACGACCTCGTCGCCGCGGACCGCCGGCCGGCGGTCGATCCGCCCGACCCCGAGGACGGCCGTCTCCGGCGGGTTCAACAGTGGCGTGAACGCATCGACCCCGTAGGCCCCGAGGTTGGTGACGGTGAAGCACCCGCCGCGTAGCTCGTCCGCCTTGAGCTTGCCGGACCTCGCGCGGTCGATCAGGTCGCGGGTTCGTGCCGTTAGCTCGCGGAGGCCGAGGGCCGGCACGCCCCGGACGACCGGCACCACCAGCCCGGCGGCGGCGTCGACGGCCAGCCCGATGTCGATCCGCCCGGCCGGGGCGAGGCCGGCGTCGGTCCACCGGGCGGCCATGACCGGGTGCCGTTGGAGGGCGGCCGCGACCAGCTTGAGCAGGAAGTCGGTGTACGACGGCACCGGCCCGACCCCGGCGGCCTGGAACTGGCCGCGGAGGTTGGCCAGGTTGCTCGCGTCGACCAGCGACGTGAGGGTAACGGGGGCCGTCGTCCGGTGGCCCTCGGCCAGCCGGGCGGCGATCGCCCGGCGGGTCGGTGGCAACGGGATGACACCGCCGGCCGGCGGGGCGGCCGCCCGCACGTCTCGCTCGCGGACCCGGCCGGTCGTACCGGTGCCGCGGAGCGACTTCCAGTCGATGCCGAGTTCGCCCGCCAGCCGGCGGGCGCGGGGCGACACCTTCACCGACGGTCTCATGTCGGCGGCGGTGACCCGCCCGGCCGGCCCGGACCCGCGGACGGCCGACAGGTGGATGCCCCGCTCGCGGGCCAGTCGGCGGACGGAGGGGCTGGCGACCGGGGTTGCCGGCACAGGCATTCCTGCCTGTGCCGTCGGGGGGGTGGGTTCGGTGGCACAGGCAGGAATGCCTGGGCCCGGCACCGGCTCCCCGGGTTGGAGCAGGTAGCCGACGACCGCCCCGACCTTGACCCGGTCGCCGGGCTTCGGGCCGTCGGCCGGGACGTGCAGGACGCCGGCGTCCAGGCTCTCGACCTCCTCGACCGCCTTGTCCCCTTCGAGCTGGAAGACGCGGTCGCCCGGGCGGACGGCCTCCCCGTCGGCCTTCAGCCAGCCGACGAACGTGCCCTCCTCCATGGTCCACCCGAGCCGGGGGACGGCGACGGCGATCGGCATCGGCGGCCCTCACTCGGCCAGGAGTTCGCGGACGACCCGGGCCACGTCCGCCACGGTCGGCACCACGGCCGCCTCCAGCGGCGGGCTGTACGGCGTCGGCGTGAACACGCCGTTGACCCGCCGGATCGGGGCGTCGAGTTCGTCGAAGAACCGGTCGGCGACCCGGGCGGCGACCTCGGCCCCGACTCCGAACGGGCCGAACCCCTCGTCGGCGACCACCAGCCGGCCGGTCCTGGCCACCGACTCCCCGATCGTCTCCACGTCGAGCGGGGCGACCGTCCGCGGGTCGATCACCTCGGCCGAGATGCCGGCCGCAGCCAGCTCGTCGGCCGCGGCCAAGGCGACGGGGACCGTCCGGGCCAGGGCCACGACGGTGACATCCTTCCCCTCGCGGACGACCGCCGCCTGCCCGAACGGGAGTTCGTAGGCCGCCTCCGGCACCGGCCCCTTCGTGGCCAGCAGCTCCCGGTGTTCGAGGAAGACGACCGGGTCGTCGCAGCGGAGGGCGTGGTGCAGCAGGCCCTTCGCGTCGTAGGGCGAGGACGGTACGACTACCTGCAGCCCGGGGAACTGGGCGAACAACGGGTAGTAGTTGCCGGAATGATGGGTCGCGGCCGAGTGGCCGATGCCGGCACACCCCCTCAGCAGCACCGGCATCTTCAACCGCCCGCTGCTCATGTACCGCATCTTGGCGATCTGGTTGACGATCTCGCCGACGGCGTCCAGCACGAAGTCGGCGAACATAAAGTCCACGACGGGCCGGGTGCCGGTCATGGCCGCCCCGCACGCCAAGCCGACGAAGCCGCGCTCGGTGATGGGCGTGTCCCGCAGCCGCTCCGGGCCGTACCGGTCGTACAGCCCGGCCGTCGTCTTGAAGTTCCCGCCGCGGACCCCGATGCCTTCGCCCAGCACGAAGATGGCCGGGTTCGCGGCCATCTCGTGTCCCAGCGCTTCGAGCGTCACCTGCGAGTAGGTCACGACCCGGTCGCCGGGCGGGGGCGGGGCGGGCACC
>JAIEQN010000581.1 GCA_019747685.1 Gemmataceae bacterium | reverse complement strand
GACATCTACTTCGCCCGCCAGGTGGTCAACGAGCGGCTCGGGACGGTCGAGTTCCCCGAGGCCCAGTACCGGCCGAAGATGGGGCCGGTCTCGACCGGCCTGGGGGAGGTGTTCCACTACACCGTCGCCAGCCGGTACGGCCGGGACCCGAGCGCCGCCCGGGTGATCCAGGACTGGACGATCAAGCCGCAGATGCGGACGGTGCCCGGGACGGCCGAGGTGAACTCCTGGGGCGGGTTCGAGAAGCAGTACCAGGTGCGGCTCGACCCGGCCAAGCTGCTCCAATTCGACCTGACCTTCACCGAGGTGGCCGACGCCCTCCGGGGGAACAACCTGAACGTCGGCGGCGGGTACGTCGAGCGGGCCGGGGAGGCCCTCCTGGTCCAGGGGATCGGCCGGACGGTCACCACCGACCAGATCCTCGACATCGTCATCAAGGCCGAGGGCGGGGTGCCGGTCCGGGTCCGGGACGTGGCCACCGTGGAGGTCGGGTACGACATCCGGCGGGGGGCGGCGACCGCCAACGGCCGGGGCGAGGTCGTCCTCGGCCTCGGGTTCATCCTGACCGGCGAGAACCCGTACACCGTCACCCGCCAGATGAAGGACAAACTCCGGGCGGTCGAGCCGACCCTGCCGCCGGGGACCGAGGTGAGCGTGGTGTACGACCGGACCGAGCTGGTCACCCACGTCATCGACACGGTCCGCAAAAACCTGTTCGAGGGCGGCCTCCTGGTCGTCGCCGTCCTGTTCGTGTTCCTCGGCAACCTGCGGGCCGGGCTGATCGTGGCGTCCGCCATCCCGCTCTCGATGCTCTTCGCGTTCGCCGGGATGTGGCGGTTCGGGATCGCGGCCAGCCTGCTGTCCCTCGGGGCGCTCGACTTCGGGATGGTGGTGGACCCGTCGGTCGTGATGATCGAGAACGCCGTCCGCCGGCTGGCGCACCACGGGGCCGGTGCGCGGTCGAGGCTGGAGGTGGTCCGGGACGCGGCCGCCGAGGTCCTGCGGCCGACCATGTTCGGGGGCCTCATCATCCTCATCGTCTACCTGCCGATCCTCGCCCTGGAGGGGGTCGAGGGGAAGCTGTTCCGGCCGATGGCGCTGACGGTCGCCTTCGCGCTGGTCGGGTCGATGATCCTGTCCCTCACCCTGATGCCGGTCCTGGCCAGCCTGCTGCTCCCGCAGCGGATGGCCGAGCGGGAGCCGTGGGTGGTCCGGCTGGCCCAGTGGGCCTACGCCCCGGTCCTGCGGCTGGCCCTGGCGAACCGCTCCGCCGTACTCGCCGTCGCCCTCCTCGCCCTGGCCGCCGGCGGGCTGGTCGCCCGCACCCTCGGGTCGGAGTTCATCCCCCGGCTGTCGGAGGGGTCGGTCGTCATCGGCATCGTCCGGCTGCCGGGCACCTCGCTCACCGAGGGGGTGCGGTACAACACGCTCATGGAGCGGCAGCTCCGGGAGCAGTTCCCGGACGAGGTCGAGGCCGTCTGGAGCCGGGCCGGCACGGCCGAGGTGGCGACCGACCCGATGGGGGTCGAGCTGACCGACATGTTCGTGTCGCTCAAGCCCCGCGACCGGTGGACGAAGGCCCGCACCCAGGAGGAGTTGGTCGTCAAGATGCAGGAGGCGCTGGGCGACCTGCCGGGGCAGCAGATCAACTTCTCCCAGCCGATCGAGCTGCGGATCAACGAGATGGTGTCCGGGGTCCGGGCCGACGTGGCGGTCAAGATCTTCGGGGACGACTACCCGACCCTGCTGGCGAAGGCCGGCGAGGTCCGGGACATCCTGGCCGGGATGGACGGGGTAGCCGACCTCCAGGTCGAGCAGGTGACCGGCCAGCCGGTCCTCCAGGTCCGGGTCAAGCAGGAGGAGCTGGCCCGGTACGGGGTGCCGGCCCAGTCGGTGTTCGACCTGGTCGAGTCGGTCGGCGGGCGGGCGGCCGGGCAGATCTACGAGGGGCAGCTCCGGTTCCCGCTGGTGATCCGCCTGCCGGAGCGGATGCGGGGGCCGGAGGAGCTCGGGGCGGTCCTCCTGCCGACCCCGGCCGGGGAGCGGATCCCGCTGTCCCGGCTGGCCGACATCACCGTCATCGAGGGGCCGAGCACCATCACCCGGGAGTGGATGCAGCGGCGGATCACCGTCACCTGCAACGTCCGCGGCCGGGACCTGGGCGGGTTCATCGCCGAGGCGCAGCGGAAGATCGGGGAGCAGGTGGTGCCCGGGCTGCCGGCCCGCTACCGGGTCGAGTACGGCGGGCAGTTCGAGAACCTCCAGCGGGCCCAGCAGCGGCTGACGGTCGTCGTCCCGGTCGCCCTCGGGCTGATCTTCCTGCTGCTGTACTTTACCTTCAACGGCATCTGGGACGCCGTCCGCATCTTCGCCAGCGTCCCGTTCGCGGCGGTCGGCGGGGTGCTGGCGCTGGCCGCCCGGGACATGCCGTTCTCGATCTCGGCCGGGGTCGGGTTCATCGCCCTGTCCGGGGTGGCGGTGCTCAACGCCCTGGTGCTGGTGTCGGCGATCCGGCACGAGCTGGACTCCGGCCGGCCGCTCCGGGAGGCGATCAGCGAGGCGGCCCGGCACCGGCTGCGGCCGGTCCTGATGACCGCCCTGGTGGCCAGCCTCGGGTTCCTGCCGATGGCGACCAGCACCGGGCAGGGGGCGGAGGTGCAGCGGCCGCTGGCCACGGTGGTGATCGGCGGGATCGTCACCAGCACCGCCCTGACGCTGTTCGTGCTGCCGGTGATCTACCTGCTCACCGGCCCACGGACGGGAGCCGGCGGCCCGGGCCGGGCGGAGTCCGCCCCCGGCCCGGCCGACGCTCCGGCGGGATCAGCGGAGTGAGGGGCTGAACGCCGCCCCGCGTGAGGGGAACAGCTCCTGCTTCTCGACCGGGGCCAGGGCGAGGACGATCAGGGTGAACTCCCGCAGCGTCCCGAGTTGGTCGGGCATTACCCACACTTGGCACTCGCCGGTGCAACCGCGGTGGCGGCCGACGTAGCAGGCGCACTTCGGCACGTCGTGCTTCTTCCCGCACACCAGCCAGGGGGAGTTGAACTTCTCGAGTAGGTCTTCCAGCTTCCGAATCTTGTCCTCCGCCTGGGCAATCAGCCCGACGTTCCGCTGGCTGGCCTCGGCAGTTCCCGGGACGGCGTGTACGCCCCGAGCGCCATCTCGATCGCCGCCAGGCGAAGGGTTTTCTGACCGGCCGGCTGATTCACGACCTGCTGCTGCTTTTGCCCACCGGTGTCGTCCGTCACGGTGTTTCTCACTGGTCGTGATGACTCCAGAACCTGAGTCCCTGTGATCCCGAGCCGGGGCGAGCCCGTCGTGGCGGTGGCCTTCAAGTCCTCGTCGACCAGTTTCGTCATCTGCTCCAGTTCGTACTTCTCCTGCACATTCCGCCGCAACACCGCGACGAGATCATTCTGCCGCTGCCGGTTGGCAACGTCGGCCCCCGATTTGGATTCTTCGGTCGGGAGCGTGCCTACCTCCCCTGCGAGTTGAGGGATCAATTTGTCCAACTCATCCTGCCGCCGCTTGATGATTGTGAGAACGTCATTCATCAGGAAAATCTGCCGGCGAACCTCCTGCTTGGGGAGGATGTCGAACCGGACGCTCAGCTGCCCGATCGTCTTATAAATCTCTGCGCTCACCTCCGGGTTGCCCGGGTCGGTCGCCTTGCGGTAGGCCAGCCGCAGCAGCTCCAGTTCCTCCGCCTCGGTCGTCGGGTCCAACTCCCACTGGCCGACAACGCCCCGCTGGCCCGACACCCCGGGTATGAACTTGGAGCCGATGCCGCCATCGACGAGCAGCCCGAACTCGGCCCCGAACGTCGCCGTCCCCTGGTCCGTGATCTGGACCAGCCCGCCCTTGACCTTGGTGTGCCACGGCAGCGCCTCGGGGTTGCACGCGATGGCCGCCAGGTTGTCGAGTACCTGTTGGTGCTGGAGGTCCGTCAGCGTGCTCGCCTGCTTGACGGTCCGGCGCTCCAGGGCCGTGTGCGTGCAGCCGGCTCCCAGAACCGCGACGACGGACAGGATGGTCAGCGGGCGCATGGCGGAATCCTTGGCTTACCGGGGTCTGGTACGCCCTTCGTGCGGATCGGATGTCCGCCACTCGAGAGAGTACCGCGGTCGCCCGGATTACCCGGATTGATCGGACGGGCTTGCCGGGAACCTTAAACGGTTTTGCCGGTGGCTCTCGGGGTAGGCCGTGTGCCGGAGTGGCCGGGCGTCCGTAGGATGGGGCGGCGGGACGACACCGCACGAGCGACCCGGGGGCTGACATGCTGTTGTACATCGCCATCCCCGTCGCCGCCCTGGTGATCGGGGGCGTCGTCGCCGCCTACCGCCCGCCGGGGCCGCGACTGAGCAGCGGCGTCCAGCACTTCGCGGCCGGGGTGGTGTTCGCCGCCGTCGCGGTCGAGTTGATCCCCGACATCCTGCACGGGGGGAGCCCGACGGCCCTGTGCCTCGGGTTCGCCGCCGGCGTCGGCCTGATGCTCGGGGTGCGGCGGCTCACCGAGCAACAGACCGGGCAGAAGGGGGTGTCCGGGGTGGGGCGGCCGACCGGGCTGGTCGTCACCGTCGGCATCGACCTGGTGGTGGACGGGCTGCTGCTCGGGGTGGGGTTCGCGGCCGGGGCGAAGACCGGGGTGCTGCTCGCCCTCGCCCTGACGGTCGAGATCCTCTTCCTCGGGCTGTCGGCCGCCGCCGCCCTGACCCGGGCCGGGGTCGGCCGGGGCCGGGTCGTCCGCACCACCCTCGCCCTCGCCCTGTTGCTGGCCGCCGGGTCGGCGGCCGGCGTGACCCTGCTCCAGGGCCTGGCCGGGTTCGCACTCGAGGCCGTCCTGTCGTTCGGGGCGGCGGCCCTCCTCTACCTGGTGACCGAGGAACTCCTGGTCGAGGCGCACGAGGGCCCGGAGACGCCGCTCCTGGCCGCCATGTTCTTCGTCGGCTTCCTGCTGCTACTCGTGGTCGAAATGGTGTCCCTCCCCGGCCCGGACCCGAGCCGACCGCCGCCCCAGGCGGACGGCCAACAGCGTGCGGTCGTCCGCCGCGGGGTGCCCGGCGAGGTGCCGCCGGACGGCCTCGTCGACGGCCGCGACGACCCGGTCCGGCGAGAGTTCACCCCCGCCGCCGATCACTCCGCCCAGGCGGTCCCGGCCGAACGGCCGGCCGGCGGCGTCCATCGCCTCCGTCACCCCGTCCGTCAGGCCGACCAGGACGGACCCGGCCGGGGCGTCGGCTGATTCGGTATCCCAGGTGCCGTCGGGCATCACCCCGAGCAGCGTCCCCGTCGCCCCCAGCAGCCGCGGCGTCGGGGCGTCCGTCAGTAGTAGCCCGGGTTCGTGGCCGGCGCTGGCGTGCCACAGCGTCTGCCGCGCCGGGCACCACCGGGCGACCAAGAGCGAGGCGAAGCACTCGGGCGGGGCGACGGCGGCGAACCGGGCGTTCACCCGCCGGACCACCGCCCCCGGGTCGGGGTCCACCTCGACGGCGTCCAGGATGAGCACCTTCAGGATGGCCGCCACCATCGCGGCCGACACCCCGTGCCCGACGACATCAGCCACGCAACACACCACCGTCTCGTCCGGCAACAGCAGCACGTCGTAGTAGTCACCGGCGACCGACTCGGCCGGGCGGTGGGTCGCCGCCAACCGCACGCCTGGGGCGACATTGCCGGACCGCGGCAACAAGTTCTCCTGCACCCGGCGGGCCTGTTCGAGGGCCGACCGACGCCGATCCGCGTCGTCGGCCAAGGCCCGGCTCATGTCATTCACCGCCCCGGCCAGCCGGTCGAGTTCGTCGGTCTTGAACGGCCCCGCCTGCGCCCCCAACTTCCCCGCCCGGATCGCCTCGATGGTCCCCACCAGCCGCCGCAGCGGCCGGGACACCAGCCGGCGGACCAGGAGGTGGACGGCCACGGCCAGCACGACGCCGAAGGCCAGCACCCCGACCGACCGGGACACCACCCGCCCCCGCACCTCCCGGCGGATGTCGTCCAGTTGCTCGGCGACGTAGACGGTCACGCCGCCCTCGGTGTGGACCCCGGTGACGAGCCCCGCGTCGCCGAACGTGGCCCGCCGCCCCGGGTCCGCGGCCGCCGCCCGGATCGCCCCCACGATCTCGTCCGACGCCCGGTGGTGCGGCCGGGACTGGAACACCCGCCGGCCGTCGTCCACCACGATGTGGTGGCCGGGCGAGGTGGCGTCGCTCATCCGCAGGCAAACCCCGTCGATGAACCGCTGCACCTCCGCCGGGTCGGCCGCCGGCCGGGCCACCGCCCGGTGGATTGTCATCGCCTCCTCGTCCAGGGCCGCCGTCCGCTCCCGGACGTGTTCGCGCGTCTCCCGAGCGGCGTCGAGGGCGATGAACCCGGCGACCGCCAGGAGGACGACCGCGTTGACCGCGGCGGAGGTGCGGAACCCGATGCCCCGGAGGCGGACCGGGCGCCGGGGCGGGCTACTCGGCATGGTCGCGGCGACTCCCCGGGGGCCGAACGGCTCGTCCCCCGGGCCGGTTCGGCGGCGTCCGCGGGTGGGAGGAAAACGGACGGGCCGGGGTTCTCCCCGGCCCTGCATGGTGACTGGACGAACGCCGGTCAGTGGTGCTGCCCGTGGTGGGGGGAGAACCCGTGGCCGCGGCCGGGGCTGTAGCCGAGCCCGGGGCCGACCGGGTGGGCGGGGGAGTAGGACGGGCCGGTGACCACGCCGACGCCGCCGTAGCCCGGGCCGGCGTAGAACCCGCCGCCGGGGCGGACGACGTGGCCGCCGGGCTGGTGGTGCCCGGCGGCGGCGCGGCCGGCGAAACCGGAGCCGCCGTGGGCCGGCGAGTAGGTGGGGTAGCCGTGGCCGTGGCGAACGCCGTGCTGGGCCGAGGCCGTGCCGGCGGTGACGGCCAAGGCGACGGCCGCCACGGCCCCCAGGACGATGTAACGCATGGTGAACTCCAGGTGGGCGAGGGGAGGGATGGGCGGGGTGGTTGTGAACCGTGGGTCGGCCGACGCCGTCCGTGGGAACCCTCCACCCAAACGTGGGATGCGGTGCGGGCGTACACTTGCGTTTCCGCACCGGGTGGCGGGGATTTCGGCCCGCCTTTCCGGCGAGACGGTGGGACCGTGGAACGAGACTTGCGGACGACCCCTCCCGACTCTTCCCCCGCCCGCCCGCGCCGTTCAGAGCGAAGGAGTTCGAGATGTCTCACCGGGAGTTCCAGACCTGCATCGACGCCTGTATCGACTGTGCCCAGGTGTGTGAACATTGTGCGACCGCCTGCCTGTTGGAGGCGGATGTCCAGAACATGGCCGTGTGCGTCCGGCTGGACCGGGACTGCGCCGCCGTCTGCTGGACGGCGGCGGCGTTCATGAGCCGGCGGTCCGAGTTCGACACCGAGGTGTGCCGGCTGTGTGCGTCCGTCTGCGACGCCTGCGGCGACGAGTGCGGGAAGCACGCCCACGACCACTGCCGGCGGTGTGCGGAGGCGTGCCGGACGTGCGCCGAGGCGTGCCGCCGGATGGCCGGCTGATCCGCCCGGCGACCGGCCGCCGCTTTTCGTCGTCGCACCGCGTGTCACTGTCCCGAGTCCCCGAAAAGGCTCAACCTTTGGATCGCCCGCCGCCGCTCGCCGTCCCGGACCAGCCCGGCGAGTTCGCCGTCGAACCGGACGCCGCTCGACGGCAGCCGGGAGAAGACTCGGTCGAAATACCGTTTCAGGGCCGCCCCGTGTAGCGTCCGCCCGCCCCGGTGGCTGACCGGGGCGGTGAACTCCAGGTACGGGTGTTCGTCGGTGTTCAGCCGGCGTATCGGGTCGCGGGGCCACCCGCCGAGGTAGAGGGCGGGCAAGTCCGAACGGCTCCGCAGGTCGGGGTCCGGGCCGCCGGGCATGGCGTCCAGGGCGTCCGTGCGGTCTTCCAGACGAACGGGATCGACGGCGATAGGGCGCTCGCTGCCGACGAGGGCGACGATGGGATACCTGGCGTCGAACTGGCCCCACCAAACGGTCGCGTGCGGGAAGGCGGACGAGAAGCTGTGGGCGATCAACTCCCACTCCTCGGGGCCGAGTTGGTACAGGGCGAGCCACTGGCAGAACAGCCCGCCGGCCTTCAGCCGGTGTCGCACCCCCTCGTAGAACTCGGCGGTGTAGAGGTAGCCCGCCCGGCTCTCCCACGGCACGAACAGGTCGGAGACGATCACGTCGAACCGCCGGCCCGTACGGAGCAGGTAATTCCGCGCGTCGCCGGTGCGGACCTCGACCTTGGGGTGATCGACCACGCCCAGGTTGGCCGCCGCCAACAGCCGGGCCGCCTCGACGACTTCGGGGATCAACTCGACGACGACCGCCCGCTCCACGTCCCGGTCCACGACCGCCGGTGCCGCCGTCAGCCCCGTGCCCAGCCCGAGGAACGCGACCTCGGCGGGCCTGGGGTGGAGGAGCAGCGGCAACCGGCCCTGCCGGTACTCACGGACCGCATACGCCGCCGAGCCGTGCCGGTAGTGGAGGTTCTGCCGCACGGCGAGCGAGTCGCCCCGCCCGGTGCGAACCACATCGACCCACCCGTAGGCGCTCTCCCACCGGCGGACCACTTGGACACCGCCGTCGTCGCTCCCGTCCACGAGCCGCCCCGACACGATCAGGACCGACAGCCCGGCCGTCGTCCCGGCCGAGGCGGCGGCAAGCCTCCGGCTCCCGCCCCGGACGAGCAGGGCCGCCCCGGCGACGCCGAACAGGGCGACGAATGCCGCGAACGACGACCACAGGCCGACCAGCGGGGGCAAGAGAAACCCGGCCGCAAGCGCCCCCGCGGCCCCGGCCAGGGTGTTCGCCGCCGTCACCCGCCCGACCGCCCGGCCGCCGGCCGCCGCGTGGATCGCGGCGGGGAGGGTCATGCCCAGCAGCACGACCGGTGGCAGCACGAAGACCACCACCAGGCCGAACGCCGCGGCGAGGTAGCCCGCGAACGTCTCCCCGGCCGAGAAGTAGCTCAACCCCGTGGCCCGGGGGAAGGCGGCGACCGACGCCGCCAGGGCCAGGCCGCCCGTCGAAAAGGACGCCGCCGCGACCCGACCGGGCGGCCACCGCCGCCCGAGTCGCACCGCGGCGGCGGCCCCGGCGCTCAGGGCGAGGAGGAAGGCCGCGACGACGGCCCCGAACGTGTACACGCTGTTGTGGAGGACGAGCGCGAACATCCGGGTGTACAGCACCTCCAGGCCCAGGATGCCGAACCCGGAGATCGCCGCCAGGACCGGCCACCCCGACGACCCGCCGGCTTGTTCCTCTTCGACAGCCGCCGCACCCCCGGGCGTGTTCGCCCCACGCCGGGAGGATGCCGCCACGCAGGCGGTCAGCCCGCACGCCGCCGAGAGGGCGGCGGCCAGGAGGCCGCTGGCACGGACCCCGACGACGACCAGAAGGACCGCCGAGGCCGCGACGATCCCGACCAGCCCGCCGGCGGTGTTCAGGCCGTAAGCGATGGGACCGCACCGCCGGGAGCCGCCCCGGGCTGCGAGGGCTTCCACCGCCAGCGGCAACGTCGCCCCGAGCGGGATCGTGACCGGGAGCAGGATCACGAAGCACCACGCCGCCCGCCCGCCGGACGAGTCGCGGAACGCATCCACCTCCCCCGGCCCGACGGGGGAGCCGACCCAGCTCAGGAAGGCCGGGACGAGGCACGCCCACGCCGCCGCGACCAGTTCCGCCGCCCCGTACCCGAGCAGGGGCGGCACCCGCGGGGCGAGCCGGCCGCCGAGGAACTGGCCCGCCGCCAGCCCGGTGAAGTACGCGGCCAGCACGAGGGCCGCCGCCTCGGCCGTCTGGCCGACGGCCAGCCCGACCAGCCGCGACCACGACGCCTCGTAGACCAGGGCGGCGACGCCCGACAGGAAGAAGAGGGCGTAGACGAGGGCGGCCCGCGGCACAGCACCCGTCCGTTCTCGACCAGGATTTATCAATCGGTACTCCTGGGCCAATCGCGCCACTCGGCGAGCCGACCGTCCGGAACCCGTCATAGGGCATTTTACGCTTGCTCGACCCGTGGCCGAGGCCGGGCGGCGCGGCTGGGATCGCCCGCCCCCGGGCCGTCGGCCCCCGGACCTACTCCCTGTACTCCCCCCGGAGGGGTTTGCCGTCGATCTCCGCGGCGACGGCCCCGGCGAAGTTGACGGCGTTGCTGAGGCCGGGGTCCCGGCCGACGAACCGCGCCGCCTTCCCGTCCCGGGTGGCCGCCGGCATGAGCCGGATCGTCATCGGGGCGACCACCTTTCCCTCTTTCGTCCTCGCCTCGCGGGTTGTCAGCGTGAGCCCGGAGGCGGTGACCGGGAGCGGTCGGGCGGTCTTGTCGTCCCCGGTCAAAAACACGACGGCGCACTCCCATCGGTCGTGGTCGAAGGCGACCTCGGCGTGGTACTCGCCGAGGTCGAACACGACCCCGCGGTTCGGCCCCGCGCCGTGGTTGGCCCCGTCCGGCCCGCGGCTCCCGCCTCTCGCACACTCCTCGCACTCATTGCCGCAGCCGGTGGCGGCCAGGGCCAGGGCGATCAACCCCGGGGCCAACAGCTTCGCACAATTCATAGCTTCCGCCTTTCATGGATGGCGGCGTGAGAACACCCACGCCCGGTCGGGGTGGCCGTGATGCCGTCGTCGGTCCGAAACCTTCGTCCCGGAACACATCCCGCAAACAGCCGCCTTCGGCACCGCGCGGAGTGCCGACCGAGCCGCACGCTTCGTGGTGCGGCCCACTGTCGTCGGCCGTCGTCACCCCGATGCCCGCGGCCGGGGCCGGGCGGTGTGGAACCTCGCCCGCAGCGTCTCCCAGTCCAGCACCAGGTTGCCGCCGGTCGCCTCGTACTGCGTCTCCCAGTTCGTGAGCAGCGTCAGGCAGGCGTGGTCGATGTAGCTCAACCCCATCAGATCGACGTGGAGGGTGATACCCGGCGGCACCCGCTCCAGCGCCGCCGCCAACTTCGGCAGGCGGAGGAACGTGGCCGACCCCTCCAGGACGAGCGTCATCCGGCCGCCGGCCGGGTCGCCCCGGCGGCGGATGCGGAGGCGGGAGAAGGTGTGGATCAGGTGGAGGGCCGACAGGCCCACCCCCAGCAGAACCCCGGTGAGCAGGTCCACGGCGACGACGGTCCCGGCGGTGACGACGCAGACGACGCCCTCGGCCCACTTCTCCCGCCACAGCGCCCGGATGGCGTGGACCTCGACCAGCCGGACCCCCGTCAGCACCAGGAGGGCGGCCAGGGCGGCGGTCGGGATGAGCCGCAGGAGGCCGGGGGCGAGCAGGACGAACGCCAGCAGCCAGACGCCGTGGAACACCCCCGACCACCGGGTCCGGGCACCCGCCCGGACGTTGGCCGAACTGCGGACGATCACCCCGGTCATGGGCAACGCCCCGAGTGTCCCGCAGATCGCGTTTCCGACCCCTTGGGCGGCCAACTCCCGGTCGTACCGGGTACGCGGCCCGCGGTGCATCCGATCGACCGCCGCGGCGCACAGGAGCGTCTCGGAACTGGCGACCAGGGCGACCGTCGCGGCCGTCAGCCACACCGCCCCGTCGGACACCAGCCCCAGGAACCCGGACGGGTCCGGCGGGCGGACGGCGGCCGACAGCCCCTCGAACGTGACCCGCTGGATCGGCCACCCGAGGGCGGCGGTCACGGCGGTCGCCAGCACGACGGCCACCAGCACCGCCGGCACCGCCCGCAGCCGGCCGCGGGCCGCGAGCGGCCAGAGCAGGAGGACCGCGAGCGTCAGTAGACCAATCAATGCCGCCTCCCGGTGTTCCGGGTGCCCCTCGTGGCTGTCGGCGACCCCGTGCCAGACGGCCGCCGGGATCGTCGCCAGATTGCGCAGCGGGCTTTTCGTCGGCGGGTCGTCCACCAGGACGTGGAACTGCTGCGCGAAGATCACCACCCCGATGCCGGCGAGCATCCCGAGGACGACGGCCGGGGACACGGCCCGGAACCACTGCCCCAGCCGCAGGACGCCGGCCGCCGCCTGGATCAGCCCGGCCAGGAGGACGACGACGCCGAGCCGCTCCGGCCCGTACTTCTGCACCACGTCGAGCAGGATGACGACCAGCCCGGCGGCCGGGCCGCTCACCTGGAGCGGGCTTCCGCCGATCAGTCCGACGAGAATCCCCCCAATGATGCCGGTGACGATCCCGGCCTCGGGCGGCATCCCGGTGGCCCGTGCGATGGCCAGGCACAGCGGCAGGGCGATGAGGAACACCACCAGCGAGGCCGGCAGGTCGTGCCGCAGCACCGCCGCCCACCCCGGGCGGACGGCTTCGGGCGGCGGCGCGACCGGCTCGGTCGGAACGGCGGGCCGCTCGGCGTGATCCGGCCCGCGGGTCGGCACGGCGGGGTGGACGACCGCCATGTCCAGGAGCGGGGCGAACGTGGCGGTACACGGGTCGTAGGCGAGCACGTCGCTCGACTCGAACCGCAGCACCCAGGCGTGCAGCCGCAGGGTGCCGGCCGCCAGCCCGGCGGCGACGACCGGGTGCCGCGACAGGCTTTCCACCTGGTTCAGCACGTTCCGCTCGACCGCCCGGTCCCACAACTCGTCCCCGGCCGCCGCCGGGTGGTCCCGCTCCACGGCGGCCCGCACGTCGCCGGCGTGGGCCAGCCACGCGGCCACCTTCGGCATGTCCCGCGCCTCGGCGGGTTCGAGCAGGGCCTTGACCGCCCCGCAGCGGTAGTGGCCGCACACGATGACGTCGGTCACCCCCAGGGCGGTGACGGCGTACTCGACCGTCGCCCCCTCCCCGCCGGGGGTGTCGGGCGGGGGGACCAGGTTGCCGGCGTTCCGGGACACGAACAGGTCGCCCGGGTCGGCCTGCATCAGGGTGTCCGGCAGCACCCGCGAGTCGGAGCAGGTGATGAGCAGCGCCAGGGGCCGCTGCCCGCGGGCGCTCCGCTCGAACAGTTCCTTCCGCTCCCAATGCACGTTCTGGCGGAAGTGCCGCAGCCCTTGGATCAACTTTTCCATGTCACGGTCCCTCCGACCATCGAGTCCGATCCGGCGGACGGCTCGCCGACGAGTCGCCTCAGCGTCTCGCACAGTTCCCTGACCGACGCGAACGGCTTGCCGAAGACCGCCGCCGCCCCCAGGGCCAGGAGCGCGGCCTGCCTCCCCGGACGGTCGTCGGCGGTCATGAAGCAGCACCGCACGAACGGGCCCGCGGCCCGAATCGCGTCGAGCGCGTCCGGCCCGCTCATCCCCGGCATGTTCACGTCCATCAGGACGAGATCGATGCGGGCGGACTCGCGGCAGCACATCTCGACCGCCTCGGCCCCGGAGCCGGCCGAGTACACGTCGAACCCCCGCCTGCGGAGTTCCCGCGCCAGGATCAGCCGGAGGGTGTCGTCGTCGTCCACCACCAGGACGCACGGTCGGTCTTGGGCCGTTGGCGGGTCGGCACAACCGCCCCGCGACAGAATCGCAGTCATGCGAAAGTCCTCAAGTGTTCTTCGGGCGGCCCAACCGCCGGGACTCGTCGGAGTCCGACGTGCCGGGCGTGCGGGACACGGCGAAACGCCGAGGTCGGGTCGAGCGTGTATGGAAGTTCGGACCCGCGAGCAGCGGGGAGAACCGAGGGGACGTGATGGGCTAACAGCGGAGGCGGTGGAAGGAGTACAGCAGGTCGTCGGTCGAGCAATGGGGGCGGTCGCGGAGTTGACCGACCGCGAGGGCGTGACGGTCCGGAACCGGGCCGGGAATTACGCAATTCAGAACGGGGCCGTCGGCCCCGTCAAAGCCGACCGCCGACTTGCCCGAACGCCAGAGCGCCCTCACCGCGGCCGTGTCCTGCTTCCCGCACTGACACTGGCAGGGGGCCGAAGGCTGGTCGGGGCGTTGTCGGCCGGCCGATTGCGCAGCACTGGTGTTGGTCGGGACGGAGGGCGTACAGCAACCGCAAGTCCGTGCAACTCCTTTCGCCGGGACCGACGGGGCGGGTGAAGTGGCATCGGCAATCGGGGCCGGACACGGGCAGGGCCGTGCCCCCACCAGTGTTGCGACGATCAGGTAAATCGTCACCAGCAACCGCAGCATGGACCGTCCGCCTCCGTCAACAGATGAACGGACTCCGAGCCAAGTCGGACCCGACATGGTTGCAGCCGCGGGTGCGGCATATCTCGCCCCGCCGTCCCGGTCAAGACCGGATTGCACTCCGGTCAGGGCTCGCCCGCCCGAACGCGATCCGGGGCGTGGGCCGTCACCGCCCCACCTGATCGGGCGGCGGGTCCGGGTCGGCCGGGGCCAGCCCGGTCTGACGGCCGATCCAGACCGCGAGCAGGGCGACGCCCACCAACACCCACAGGACGGTGCCGGCCCGGCGGCTCCACCACGATCCGCCTTCCCTCCCGCAGCAACCCGCCATGTCAAGTTCCCCTGCCGCGCTTGCGGCTCGGCGCGCCCGACCCGCCCCGCTGGCCACCGGACCATTCCCAGGCAATGAGCTACTTCTTCGGCTCGCCCGGGAGGGCGTTCGGCCGCAGACCGCCGTTGGCCGGGGCGGGGGCGTCCGGCACCACCTGCCAGCCCTTGTCGCCGACCGTCATCTTGTACATCCCCTCCGACAGCTCGTGCCGGGCGGCCCCGAAATTGCCACCGCGGTCGAACTCGACGACGTAGGAGGCCTTGTCCTTCAGGGCCACCTCGGTCCCGGGCTTGAGTTCAGCGTCCCGGCCGTCGATCCGCGCGTACACGGGGCCGGGGAACTCGGCGGGCAGCCGGAGCGTCACCCCGGGGCCGGTGTACGGCGGGAGGGCGTTCGGCTTCAGTGAGGTGGACGTCGTGACCCCCCCGGCCGGGACGATGGTCGCCGCGGGTTGCACGACCGGGTTTGTCACGACCGACGGGTATGCGTACACGGACGGGTAGGAGTACCTCGGGGAGGACCACGCGGACCCGTAGGTGTAGGGGTATCCGTACCCGTAGGAGCCGTAGTAGCTGGGGTAGTGCCAGTGGCCGTGGTAGTCGATGTGGCCGTGGTGGTAGTGGGCGTGGCCGTGGAAGTGCTGGGCCTGGGCCGCGGCCCCGCCGGCCAGCACAGCCAGCCCCGCCGCCGCGAAACTGAGTAAGGTCTTCATACGTCACCCCTGTTCGTGAAGTGTTTCTCGCCGATCCGACTCGGGTGTGAAACCGCGTCGGTGTCGGAACCCGGGCTTCACCCCCTTCGTATCCCCACAAGTGTGGCCTTGGGCGGCACGGTCAGGCGGCCAAGCCGGCCACGTTGCGGCACTCCTCGGCACACGTCCTGCACGCCTCGGCACACTGCCGGCAGTGGTCGTGCGGGTGCTTCCCGCACTCGGCCCCGCAGGCGTCGCAGACGGCGGCGCACAGCCGGCAGACCTCGGTGTCGAACTCGGACCGCCGGCTCATGAACGCGGCCGCGAGCCAGCAGACGGCCGCACAGTCCTTGTCCAGGCGGATACATGCCGCCATCGCGTTCGCGTCTGACTCGAACAAGCAGGCGTTCGCGCAGTGTTCGCACGCTTGGGCGCAGCGGACACAGGCGTCAATGCACGACTGGAATTCTTTGTGTCCCATCTCACCTTCCTCCGGGACGCAAACTCAGAACGGTGCCGCGGGATTGAATTATAACCGAGCAAATCCCGTTCCGTGTTCGCCGCAGGGCCTGCGGGCGCGGCCCCGTTCACTCGTTCTTCGGGGCGGCCTTGCCCTCGATCTTCTTGATCGCCTCGGCCGCGTTCTTCCGCACGTCCTTGTTCTTGTCCTTGAGCAGGGCGGCCAGGGCGGGGACCGCGTCCTTGGCGTCCAGCCCGATCTCCCCGAGTGCCTCGGCGGCCTCCGACCGCAGCGTCTTGTCGTCGCTCTTCAGCCCCTCGATCAGGACCGGGATCGCGTCCTTCACAGCCCCTTTGTCTACCTTCACCAATGCTTCGGCGGCGTGGACCCGGATGCCAGCGTTCTCGTCCTTGAGCATCGCCCTAAGGGCCGGGGCGGCGGCCTTGGCCGGCGGCCCGATCTCCCCGAGCGTGTGGGCCGCGTCCCCGCGGACGAACGGGTCTTCGTGCTTGAGTCCTTCGATCAGGACCGGCAGCACCAGCTTCGTGTCGCCGCTGATGTCGTGGGTCGCCTCGGCGGCGTGGACCCGGACCCCGTGGTCGGCGTCCTTGAGCATCTTGGTGAGGGCCGGGACGGCGGGCTTGGCCGCGTCCTTGAACATCGCCAGGGCGTGTGCCACGTCCCCGCGGACGCCGGGGTGCTTGTCGGCGAGTGCCGCCGTGAGGGCCGGGACCGCGAGTTTGGGGTCGGCCCCGATCTTGCCGAGCGTCTCGGCCGCTTGCCCGCGTACTCCTTCGTCTCGGTCCTTCAGCAGGTCGACCAGCGCCTTCTCCGCTGCCTTGCCGTCCGCCCCGAACTCGCCGAGTGACGCGGCCGCGTTCAGCCGCACTTCCGGGTCGGTGTCCTTGAGCAGGGCGATCAAACCGGGTGTCGCTGCCTTCGCCGCCGGGCCGATCTCCCCGACCCCGGCGGCGGCCGCGGCCCGGACCCGCTCGTCCCGGTCCTTGAACAGCCCGACCAGTTCCGGGACGGCGGCCTTGGCGTCCTCTCCGAACCCGCCGAGGGCGAACGCGGCCTTCGCCCGGACCTCCGGGACCGGGTCTTTGAGCAGCGCCCGGACGGCCGGGATTGCGGCCTTGGCGTCCGGGCCGATGAAACCCAGCGCCTCGGCGATCTCGCCGCGGACGATGGCGTCCTTGTCCTTGAGGGCATCGACCAGGGCCGGGACCGACCCCGTGAAGTCGCCGTCCCCGTCCTTGCACAGCTCGCAGATGGCCTCGGCCGCCTTCCGCCGGCTCTCCACGTCGGGCTTCTTCAGCGCCGCGAGTAACTCCTTCGGGTCAGCGTGATCGTCCTTCCGCTGCCGGCCCTCGCCGGCCAGCGCCGCGACGCCCACGAACAGAACCACCGCCGCGAGTCGTGCCACGAGTTGTCTCCTGATTCGGGGAGTGGGTGCGGACCGACCCCGTCACTTGGCGGCCTTGGCCTTCTCCGAGCCGATCCGGGCGTCGAGCAGTTGGACCTCGGCCTTGAGGACTTCGAGGGCGGGAACCTCCTTCGCGTCTGCCCGCTCCCGCACGACCTTGAGCTGTTCCTCGACCGCTTTGACCATCTCCTCGTGGACCTTGACCCGCTCGGCGTTCGTCTCGCACAGGTCGAGCTTCCCGCCGAGCAGGGCGAGGCGGGCGGACAGCACCTGGTCGAGGGGGAGTTGGCGGCCCTTGTACGCCTGGAGCGACCACTCGTGAATCGTTTCGAGCCGCGTCAGCCGCTCCTTCTGGAGCGCCCGGACCGGGTCGTCGGCCTTCGCCTTGTCGGCGGCCGGGGCCGGGGCGGTCGATCCGCCCGAAAGGGCCACCACGACGGCGGCCACGGCCACGAGGCCCAGAACGGAGGAGGTGAGGTATCGCATCGTCGATCTCCGCGGATAAGGGGGTTGGGCGTCCGAAAGAGCCGGGCGGCAACGGCACCACCCGGCCCGACAGCCGTTGCGGCCAGACCCTACCGCCGGCCGCGGTGGTGCCGCTGGACGCCGCGGTAGCCGCCGCGGACGTTCGGGGAGTAGACGCCGTACCGCCTCAGGTTGGAGTAGGCCGCCCGCTGCTGCTGGTACGCCCGCTGCTGGTAGCGGAGCGCGGACGTGTACGGGTTCGTGGCGTACCCCCGCCCGGCGTACCCGCGGTGCCGTTGGGGTGCCCGGTAGCCCGCCCCCCCCGCCCCGGGGTAGTTCCGGTTGCGGGTGGGCGACGCCCCGGCGTCGGCGACCGCCGTGGACTCGTACCTCTCGAACTCGGCCTTGCTGATCTTCCCGTCCTTGTCCGCGTCCCAGACGTTCAGGAAGGCGTGGTCCGGGTGCGTCTCCTTCGCCCCGACCTTTTCCACGATCACCTTGGCGCTCGGCCCGCGAAACGCCTTCGCCAGCTCGCCCGCGTCGAGGAAGCCGTCCTTGTTCTTGTCCGCCTGGGCGAACGATGCGTCGAGCCGGTGGTTGTTGTTGGGCGGGGCGGCCTCCGCAGTCGCCGCTACCAGGATGAGGGTCGCGGCCCCGAGGCCCGACAGTGCCAGTTTCCGCATGGTCGTACTCCTGCCCCGCGTGCGGGATTCGGAACCGGGTGCGGGGCAAAGGCCCGGTTCGCTCGGCCATGTGAACCGACGCGGGGGCACCCGGGCCGGACGGTCGTCGCGGGCACCGCGACGACGGCGGAGCCGAAGTGCGATGTGCCGGAGGGTTTTGGTTCAGACGGGGACGGACAGCAACCACGACGAGCGGATGGCCTCGCCGGGAGCCGAGCGGAAGAGTTGACGGATCAAATGAGGAGGACGCAGTGAGCCAAGTAGATGGGCGACGCGGGCGAGGGGGTGAAGGTCGTGGGGCGGTCGAACCGGCTCGGCTGCGGAGTCGGCCACTCGACTACGACGGCAGGGTGGAGGACGGGCAGCGAGGCGGAGATGTCCGACGCCGAAACGTCGGCGAGGAACTCAGGAGCCACCGCCCTGCAGGACAGTTGGTGAGGGATTGGTGCGGGACACCGATGGGTCTGCGAAACACAGCCTGTTCCGGCGGCAACGGCGGTTTCAAAAGAACCACTCGCCTGTCCGGCGTCGGAGTTCGTCTGATTCTGGACCGGGTGATCGGGACAGGAAACAACGCCGCCATCGCAGGTGCAGATGCCGGCGGGCATCAGCATCAGAATTGCCAACACGAAGTTGATGTGGCGGTGTGGCATGTCCGAAAAACAACCAGGAAACCCACAGCCAGTGTCAGAGCAACTCAAGCCAGATGCCAACTGCACCCCCTACTGTATTCCGCGATCAGGGGAAAAGCTAGGGCCTGTTGACGATGGCGGCCTTTGTCGCACAACGGGTTGAGGCGGGTTTGGCCTCGGCACCGGGCGGGACG
>JAIEQN010000532.1 GCA_019747685.1 Gemmataceae bacterium | reverse complement strand
CGGCGGGCCGGTCGGCCGGCGGGGGCGGCTCGAACGCCGTCCGCGTCCGCGGCTCGACCGCCAGGGCCGCGCCGGTCGCCCGCTCGATCAGCCCGCCCAGGTAGCCGGTCATGAGCCCGCCAGGTCGAGGTAGGCCCGGCGGCGGGCCGGGCTCAGGCTCAGGATTTCGGACTCGGTCCAGCCGTACACCCGGGCGAGGGCGTCCACCTCACGGAGCAGCCGGCGGGCGAGGGCGGCCAGCTCGGCCCACAGGAACCCGGCCACGTCGAACGGGGCCTCCCACCCCCGGCCGCACGCCGGGCAGGTGAGGCCGAGCCGCACGTCGGCCTGCGGGTCGAGGTCGGCCATCCGTCGGCCGACCGCCTCCCGGACCACCGCCGGGACTTCCTCCGGTCCGACCTCCCGGCCTTCCGTCTCGGCCCGCAGCAGGCACCGGGCCAGGAGGTCGGCCTCCGGGTCCGGGCCGCCGGCCGCGACCACCGCCGCCAGGTCCCGGCTGTCCGGCAGCCGGAACCGGACCGCCCAGCCGTCGCCGGCGAGGTCGAACTCGCGGCCGGACGGGTCGTCGGCCGGGACGATTACGTCCGCGACCCGGAACCGGGCCAGGACCCGCTCGCCGCACCCCGGGCACCCGGCCAGTCCCTCCACGTCCGGCCCGAACGTCCGCTCCCGGACGGCCCAGAGCCGGCGGTCCCGCTCGCCGACGGAAAGGGCCGCCAGGTCGCGGCGGGGCCCGTACCCTGCCGCGGCCAGGACCGCCAGCGGCCGGTCGAGCGGGTGCCGGTCGGCGGCCGCGTCCCACAGGTCGAGGACGGCGGCCGGGGGGAGTCCGGCCACGGCAGCTCTCCGGTGGGCAAGGGCGAGCCGGGAGCGTGAGCGACCGGAGCCGGACAACACTCCGGTCGCTCACGCTCCCGGCTCGCCACGCTCACGCCGGCTCCACGAACGTCGGCTCGGCCGGCTCGGTCACGTCGTAGTCCCGCTCCCAGCCCTCGTTCTCCAGCTTCAGGGTCTGGATCAGGACGGCGTTGGCGTTGGCGTCCAGGTCGGCCTGGGCCTGGAACTCGGACACCCAGCAGCGGTAGAGCTTGTACGCCAGGGCGAGCTGGCCGGCCTCGTTGTACACCTCGACGAGGATGTCCTTGCGGAAGTCGGCCAGGGACACCTCGGCCCCCAGCCCGGACCCGAAGTTCCACACCTTGTTCGCCCACCGCTCGAACTCCGGGTCGTGGGTCACCCCCCGCTCCAGGGTGACGGCCTCGTACTCGGTCCGGCCGGGCGACTTCCGGCTGGTGCTCGGGTCCCCGCCCTCCCGGTGCTTGACCACCTCGGTCGTCCGCTTGAGGGCGCCGACCTTGCTCACCCCGGCGACGTACCGGCCGTCCCACTTGACCCGGAACTTGAAGTTCTTGTACGGGTCGAACCGCCGGGCGTTGACGCTGAACTGGGCCACGGCACACCCCCCGGGTCGTTAGGCCTCGAGCTGGCCGGCCATCTGCTGGATGCGGATCACCACGAACTCGGCCGGGCGGAGCGGGGCGAACCCGACGTGGATGTTGACCACCCCGCGGTTGATGTCGTCCTGGGTCGTCGTCTCCCGGTCGCACTTGACGAAGTACGCCTCCCGCGGGGTCCGCCCCTGGAACGCCCCCTGGCGGAACAGGCCCTGGAGGAAGGCCCCGATGTTCAGCCGGATTTGCGCCCACAAGGGCTCGTCGTTCGGCTCGAACACCACCCACTGCGTCCCGCGGTACAGGCTCTCTTCGAGGAACAGGGCCATCCGCCGGACCGGGACGTACTTCCACTCCGACCCGCGGTCGTTGTTCCCCTGGAGGGTCCGGGCCCCCCAGACGACCGTGCCGTACAGGTTGAACGTCCGCAGGCAGTTGACCGCCCGGATGTTCAGCTCGCCGTTCTCCCCGTCGGTCAGGGTCCGGGTCAGGCCGGCCGCCCCGGTCAGGCTGGCCTCGGTCCCGGCCGGGGCCTTCCACACCCCCCGGGCGGCGTCCGTCTTGGCGTACAGCCCGGCCACGAACCCGGACGGCGGGAACGCCCGGGGCCGGCTCTCCTGGAGCGGGTCGGGGGCGTTCACCCACGGGAAGTAGAGGGCCGCGTTGATCGCGTCGGCCCCGGTGATCGCGCCGTTCGGGCCGTTCTGGAGGGCGGCGAAGTCGTCGGCGGCGGCGCAGTCGGCGATCAGGAACGCCCGGTGCCGGCGGCAGTACGCCTGGAGCTGCGTGACGACGGCGGCCGTCGTCTCGCCCGGGACGCACAGGAGGTTGAACAGGTCGACCCGGTCGAGCCGGTTCACCCCGCCGGCCCCGCCGCCGGCCGCCAGGGCGGCTTCGAACGGGCCGGTGTCCGGCTCCAGCACGGTCCCGTCGTCCCCGGCCGTGTCGGTGTTCAGGCCCAGCGGCGGGGTGGTGGTGGCGTCGACCGGCGGGGCGGTCCCCGCGGCCGGGGCACCGGTCACCGCCACCCGGACCAGCCGGGACCGCTCGTTGACGACCGCGGCCACGTTCCGCCGGTCGGCCGGGTCCATCGACAGGTTCTCGAACGTCTCGACCGGGATGCCGACGCCGTTCGCCACCTCGGACACGGTGACCCGGAACCGGGCCGGGTCGTCGGCCCGGCGGCGGGTCTCGACGGTGTACCGGTTGGCCCACGCCCCGGGGCTGCCGGCGGTGAAGTCCAGGCCGATGCCCGCGGCCGGGGTGGCGACCGAGACGGCCGCCGTCACCGCGTCGGCGGCGGCCAGCCGGACGATGTACGCCTGCTGGCCGCCGTTGGCGAAGAAGTGCTGGACGGCGTACCCGAGCAGGCTCCGGCGGTCGAGGCCGCCGTAGGCCCGCTCGTAGTCGCCCCAACTGAGGACCAGCCCGGCCCGGTCGGTCGGCCCGCGGGCGGCCCAGCCGACGAACGCGGCGATGGACGTGGCCACCCCGCCGATCGTCCGGACCCCGCTCGGGACCTCCTCGATGTACACCCCGGGGTAGGTCAGTGCCGAGGCCATGCGGAACTCCGTGCGGATGTCCGGGCCAGGGCCGTCCGGGTGGGTGCGACCGTCGGCCGTCAGGCCGGTCCGGCACCCGAGCGGTCATACGAGCCGCGAATGTACCCTACCGGACGGAGGCCGACAAGAAAATTCCGCCAACTTTTTTAGCCCGGGGGCCTGACGCAATGGCGGGAGTCTTCCGGCGGCCGGGCCGATTCGGCTTGGTGGCACAGGCCTCCCGGCCTGGGCAAGCGGAACACAGGCCGGGAGGCCTGTGCCACCAAGTCACCGCCGGTGGCATCAGCCCGCCCGGCCCAGGAAACCCGCCACCGCCCCGGCGACCCGCTCGCCCTGCTCGGCACAGTCGCCCAGGGCCACGCCCCGGTAGGCGTTGCCGGTGAGGAACAGGCCGGGGTGACGGGCCGCGGCCGCGTCGATCCGCCCGACCCGGTCGAGGTGCCCGACGACGTACTGCGGGATGGCCCGCGGCCAGCGGACGACCCGGCTGAACACCGGGTCGCCGGCCACCCCGAGGGCCAGCCGCAGCTCGGCGTGGACCGCCCGGACCAGCCGGGCGTCGTCCCACTGGAGCACGTCGCCGCGGTGAACCCCGCCGCACAGCGCCCGCCACAGGACGTGCCCGGCCGGGGCCCGGTCCGGGTAGATCGACGAACACCACTGCACCCCGAGCAGGTCCCGGCGGGTGTGCTGTGGGGCGATGTACCCGAACCCGTCCGGCACCCCCGGGCAGTCGGCCTGCCGGTAGCCGACGGCCACCACCGCGATCCGGTTGTAGCGGATGCCGGCGACGAGGTCGGCCAGCGGCGGGTCGAGGTCGGCGAGCATCGCAGCCTGCTCGTAGGCCGGGCAGGCCAGCACGACGGCGTCCGCCGGCCAGGCGTCCCGGCCGTCGGCGTGGACCGCCCAGCCGGTCGGCGTGCGGGTGATCCGCTTCACCGAAACGCCGGTCTGCACGGCCGGCCCGAGGTCGGCGGCGAGGGCGTCGGTCAGGACTTGCAGGCCCTCCCGGAACGACCACATCCGCGGCGGGCCGGGGGGCGGCTCGCCCCGGGCGAGGGCGTCGCGCTTCTTCCGCTTCGCCGACTTGATGAAGCCGCGGACGACGCCCCCGTAGGTGCGCTCCAGGACCGGCAGCCGGGGGAAGGCGGCGGCCGCGCTCAGCTCGGCCGGGTCGCCGCCGTGGATGCCGGTGACGAGCGCGTCGGCGAACACCCGGGCGGCCTCCTTGCCGGCCCGGCGGGCGACGAACTCGGCCACCGACTCGTCGTGTCGGGGGCGCTTCGGCCGGCGGAACGGCTCGGCGAACAGGTCCCACTTCCCCCGGGGGCTGAGTAGGGGTGATGTCAGCAGCCCGAGCGGCCCGGCGGGCATCTGGTGGAGCTTGCCGCGGAGGTAGAGAAAGCGGTTCTTCCGGGCGGCGTCGCGGCCGGTGATGAGTCGGCCGGCCAGCCCGAGGTCGCGGCAGAGTTGGGGGAGGAACGGCTTGGTGTCGAGAAACCCGTTCGGCCCGGCCTCGACCCGGAAGCCGTCGTGCAGCTCGGTGCCGACGTTCCCGCCGACCCGGCCGCCGGCTTCGAGCAGCGTGACCGAGACGCCCGGGGCGGTCTGCTTGAGCCGGAAGGCAGCCGCCGGGCCGGTCAGCCCGCCGCCGACGATGACGACATGAGGCATGAGAGTGCCTGGTGGCACAGGCCTCCCGGCCTGTGCATTTCTCGGCACAGGCCGGGAGGCCTGTGCCACCAAATCCCGTTCTACGCTTAGGCCGGAGTCGCCCCGGTGCCAACCCGGACCGCCCCGTCATGGACCCGTTCTGCCCGGCCTGCCGGTCGGTCTTCCTCGGTACGTCGAGCTGCCCGCGGTGCGGCGGCGAACTCCGGTCGTCCCCGGAGCGACCCGCGGCCCGTCCGCCCGGGACCACCCCGGCCGGGCGGGTGGCCGTCGGCTCGCTGGCCGCCGTCGGGCTGGCCGTCGGGCTGGGCGAGCTGACGGCCGGGTGGACCGCACTGGCCGACGGGACACCCGGGCCGTGGGCGGGGCAGGGGGGGCGGGCCGCGGCCGTCTTGTTCGGGGGCCTGTTGGCCGGGGTCGGGCTCCGCCGCGGGTTCCCCGCCGGGGCGGCCGTCGGCGGGTTGAGCGGGGGGGCGTTTTTCCTGTTGGACGGCTCGCCCGCCAACCCGGCACTGTATGCCTTGCCGGCACTGGCGGCACTCCTCGGCGGGCTGGCGGGGATGGTCGGGGCGTGGGTGTGGGCGGCCCCGGTCCCGGTCGCCCTGCCGGCCCCGGAGCCGTCGCCCCGCCGCAGTTCGATCCGGCTGGCCGTCGACCCGCCGGCCGGCCGCGGCCCGGCGGTGGCCTGGCTCCGGGTGGCGGCCGGGGCGGCCGTGATCGCGGCCGGGGTCGGGTTGGCCGACGAGACCCGGGCGAAGGCCCAGCGGTACTCCGGCGGGCTGCTCCGGGTGGACAACCGCGGCCAGGGGCGGCTCTTGAGCCTCCAACTCGCGGTCCTGGCCGGGTTGGTCGGCGGGGTAGTCGCCGCGGCCGGGACCGGAGCCGGGGTCCGGCACGGCGGGCTGGCCGGGGCGGTGGCCGCGGCGGGGGTGGTCGGGATGGCCCTGTCCCGGGGCGAGTTGCCGGTGCCGGCGGCCGTGGCCCTCGACCGCCTCGGGGTCGCCGTCGGTCCGGACGACCCGGCGGCGCTCGGTGTGGTCGCGGCCGGCGTGGTCGGCCTCGGGCTGATCGGCGGGTGGTTCGGCGGGGTGCTGTTCCCGCCGCTGGCCCCGCGGTCGATGCGGGACCGGAAGGTCCGACTGGGGGGAGATTGAACAGTTTCGAGTTTCGAGTTTGCAGTTTCGAGTACCGGGCCGCCGTCCGAGCGGGCCGGCTCGCAGGCGGCAAACTCGAAACTATAAACTCGAAACTCGAAACTCCAAAGGGCGGCGCCACTCCGGGCCGAGGGTCGTATACCGGGCCAGCACGTCCCGGGCGAGGTCGGCGTTCCCGCCGTCGAAGTAGCAGAGGTGCCACAGCCCGCGGACCGTCAGGTTCCCGTCGGCCCGGCTGACCACCCCGATCCCGTCGCCGGCCGCCACGTCGCCTTCCTCCACCACCCGCAGGTAGAAGCCCGTTCGGCCCGACTTCATGAACCGCTTCGGGAAGCCCGGGTCGTTCATCCGGATGGCCAGCTTGAAGCACGGCATCCGCGGCTGGGCGACCTCCAGCACCGCCGTCCCGAAGCGGAACACGTCGCCGATTCGCACCTCGTCCTCAAGTAACCCCTCGGTGGTCAGGTTCTCGCCGAACCGGCCGAACGGGAAGGCCCGGCCGGTCTCGGCCTGCCACGCCGGGTAGTGCTCGGCCGGGTAGGCGTAGACGGCCTTGTTCAACCCGCCGTGGACGGACAGGTCGGCCTGGGCGTCGCCGGCCAGGTTCAGCCGGCGGACGGCCACCCGCCCGCCGGCCGGCTCCTTGAAGATGCCGGTGCGGACCTCCCGGCCGCCGGCAAGGACGGCCTTCGGGAGCGACACGTTGACGGAGACGACGCGCATGGGGTGCCCGGGAGGTGCCCCGGGCGTTGCCCCGGGCTATGGTGTGGCAACCCTTCAGGCTGCGGAGAAGAACCGCCCGACCCCGAAGGGGTCACACAACCTAGCCCGGGGTGGAACCCCGGGACCGCAACCCCGCCTACTTCTTGTCCTCGACGGTCAGCTTGAACGGGGCGCTGGTGAGCTTGACCTCGCCGAACCCCTCGCCGGCGTCCTTGGCGCCCTTCGGGGCCGGGGACATCCCGGTCTTCAGGGTGGCCACCAGCTCGTACTCGCCGGCCGTCGTCCAGTAGGCGTACTTCGACCGCCCCCGGAACCCGCTCATCAGGTTCTTGACCGGGATCGAGTGCGTCTTCCCCGGGGCGAGCTCGACCCCCTCGGGGATGCGGAACTCGAGGGTGGAGGCCAGCGGCGGGGCGGCGTTGACCGCCCCCTTCCCCTTCAGCCCCAGCGACAGGTCGAACGGGTCGCCCTTGACCCACACCGTCACCGGCTGGTCGGAGGTGTTCTTGATCTCGACCGCCAGGTCGACCTCGGGCGGGTTGGGCATCTTCCCGGCCTTCCCGGCGGCCCCGACCATCTTCTTGTAACCGTCCGCGGTCAACCCGCCGAGGTCCAGGGGGTACGTCGTCTTCTTCCCGGTGATCGTCAGCTCCAGCGGGGTGCCCTTCGGGTCGGCCTTCGGCCCCCGGTCCTTCGGGTCGTCGGCCCCGGCCGCCCCGGCCAGCCCGAGAACCGCCGCCACCGTCAGGCCCCGAATCGTCGTTCGCATCGGAACTCTCTAACTGGGTTGTCGGGCGACCGTCCGCACAGGCCGGGAGGCCTGTGCCACCGGAACCAGACATGGTGGCACAGGCCTCCCGGCCTGTGCTCCCGATCCGACGCCCGGCCGGGCCGCCGGGATTGTCGCCCGATTGTAACGGGGCTGCCGCCGGCCGGCGACCCCCGCCCGCGAAGTGGGTGGCCGGGGCAGAGTCTTCGATGCCCCGGGGCTGGTCGGGACCGGGGCATCGAAGACTCTGCCCCGGCCACCCGGAGCGCCCGACCGGCCCGGCCGAAATTGGTGCTCCCTGCCCGGCTGTTGGTCCGATAACGGCCCGGCCTCTATAGTTCCAGTGTGGCCCCGGCCGGCCTCGCTCCCCCACCCCGGCGGTGAACATGGACGAGTTGCACCACGAATGCGGCGTGGCGGCCCTGTACTGCCTGGCCGACAAGCCCGGCCCGTCCGGGGTCTGGTCCGGCGACCCGGACCAGGTCTCCCGGTTGATGCCGCGGATGCTCCTCGACCTCCAGAACCGCGGCCAGCTCGCCGCCGGGATGACCACCTACAACCCCGGCCGGGACCAGCTCCTGAGCACCTACAAGGAGATCGGCACGGTCATCGAGGCGTTCCGGATCAACCACCCGGGGAAGTTCGCCTCGATCATGGAGGAGTACGCCGGGCGGGCGGCCATCGGGCACACCCGGTACGCCACCTGCGGGCCGACCACCCGGAGCTACGCCCAGCCGTTCGAGCGGCGGCACGGGTGCAAGTGGAAGTGGTTCGCGTTCGCCTACAACGGCCAGCTGACCAACTTCACCGACCTCCGCCAGCAGCTCCTCCAGAACCACGACTACCACCTGACCCGGGAGAACGACACCGAGGTCATCCTGCACTACCTGGCCCACGAGATGCGGGGCGACGACCGGCCCGACCTGGTCGAGGTGTTCCGCCGGCTCAGCCGGAAGTTCGAGGGGGCGTACAACCTCGCCTTCCTCAACGCGACCGGCGAGATGGTCGTCTCCCGCGACCCGACCGGGCTGCGGCCGATGTGCTACGCCGCCGACGGCCGGGCGTTCGCGGCGGCCAGCGAGAGCGTCGTGTTGCAGAACCTCGGGTTCCGGGACATCCGGTCGCTCGAACCCGGCGAACTCGTCCTCGTCCGCGACGGCGAGGTGTCGGTCCACCGGTACGCCGAGCACCGCCGGGTCAGCCACTGCTTCTTCGAGTGGATCTACTTCGCCAACGTGGCCAGCACCCTGGACGACCGGAGCGTCTACCTGTCCCGGTCCCGGCTCGGGCGGGAGCTGGCCCGGCAGGAGGAGGAGCTGGGCCGGGTCCCGCTCGACCCGGCCGAGACGGTGGTGGTGCCGGTCCCGGACACCGGCAAGGCGGCGGCCGACGCCATGGCCTTCGCCCTCGGCATCCCGTCGGTCGAGGGGCTGATCCGCAACCGGTACATCGGCCGGACGTTCATCGAGGGGTCGAACCGGGCCGACCGGGTGCGGGCCAAGTTCACCCCGCTCCGGGAGGTCCTTTCGGGCAAGCGGGTGCTCTTGGTCGAGGACTCGATCGTCCGCAGCACGACGCTCAAGAGCCTGCTCCACCACCTCCGCGACCAGGGCGGGGCGAAGGAGGTCCACGTCCGGGTGGCCTGCCCGCCGATCCTGGCCCCGTGCTTCTACGGGATCGACATGAGCACGGTGAAGGAGCTGTTCGCCCCGAAGTTCATGGCCGGGAAGGTCCCGACCGTGGCCGAGCAGGACGCGATGGCCGCCGACCTCGGGGCCGACTCCCTCTTCTACCTGCCCGTCGACGCCGTCGCCCGGTGCATCGGGCTGCCCGAGGACCGGCTCTGCCGGGCCTGCGTGACCGCCGACTACCCGACCGCCGACGGCCGCCGGCTGTACTCGCTGGCCCTGGCCAACCAGACCACCGCGGCCGGCGGCCGGACCTACGAGGCCGGGGCCGCCGCCGAGCAGCCGCTGGTCTGCACCGTCCGGACGTAGTCCGGCCACCCCTCCCCCGGCCCCTCCCCCGCGGGGGGAGGGAGTAAAACAACCGCCTACCTTCCGCCGTCTTCCTCCCCTCCCTTCTTACGGGAGGGGTCGGGGGAGGGGTCTTGGCCCCGCGACCCATGCCGACCGACCAACCGGCCCCGAACGACTTCACCGCCTACGAAGTCTACCCCGAGTACCCGTTCGCCCTCGACCCGGCCCCGATCGGCCGGGGGTGGATGGACCGGGCCGCCCAGCGGTTCCCGTACCGGTGCCTGCCGCTGGCCATCGCCAACCAGGCCGGGTGGGTCCTCCGGTCGCCGGCCGCGTTCCGGGCCTACTGGTACGGCGGCCCGGCCCCGGCGGACGTGGAGGTGCGGTTCGACGGCCCGCCGGACACCCGCATCCTGAGCCACTTCGGGGAGGGGACGGTCACGTTCTCGGTCCCGTTCCTGTTCCGCACCCCGCCGGGGGTGAACCTGTGGGTGAAGGGGCCGGCCAACCACATCAAGGACGGCGTCCAGCCGCTCGAAGGGGTGGTCGAGACGGACTGGCTGGCGTCGACGTTCACCATGAACTGGAAGATCACCCGGGTGTGCGAGTGGGTCCGGTTCGACAAGGGGGAGCCGTTCTGCATGCTGGTGCCGGTCCCCCGGGGGCTGGCCGAGGGGCTGGTCCCGCGGCGGGTCCCGCTGGCCGCCGACCCGGGGCTGAGGAAGCAGTACGAGGGCTGGCAGGCCAGCCGGGCCGGGTTCCTCCAGGACCTGACCCGGCTCGACCCGGCGGCCGTCAAGCAGGGGTGGCAGAAGGACTACTTCCAGGGCAAGACCGCGGAGGGCGGGTCGTTCGCCGGCCACCAGACCAAGCTCAACCTCCGGCCGTTCCCGCCCGGCACCACCCCAGCCCCCCCGCCCCCGGCCGACGAGCCCGGCACCCACTGACCCCGGCGTCGGTCGCACCACCACCATTGGTTCCAGGCGGGACATACACCCCTCGGCTGACGAATCGGTTTGCGGCCTGACACATCCGCCCGCGGCCGAACAAATCCGCGTCGATCCGATCTCCGCCCCGGCGAGCCCGTCGAAACCGTGTTATCCGCCGCCCCCGTTTCCCGGTCGGCCGGGTGAGAGCCTGACCGACGGGAGGGCGTGCGATGCGACTCCTCGAACAGGTCCTGTTCTGGGCCCACGGGCTGTCGGCCGCGGCCTGGTTCGGGGCCATCTTCTACCGGGCGGCGGTGATCGACGGCAAGGCGTTCGGGTACTTCCCGGACCGCCGCGAGTACGAGCGGTTCACCACCCACCTGGCCCACGGGATGCGGTATCTGGTGACGGCCGGCCTCTTGACCTGCGGGCTGACCGGGTTCGCCCTGCTCGGGCTGCGGTGGTCGCCGGGGAACGACGCCTGGGTCGGGCTGATGGCGGCGAAGGTGGTCGTCTGGCTCGGGGCGTGCGGGCTGTTCGCCTACGTGTCGTGGGTGCATTGGCCGTGGCGGAGCCTGGCGGCCCCGGCCGAGATGCCGGGCTACCGCCGGGAGGGCGTCGTCCTGGCCGCCGCGATGGTCGCCCTGTCCGGGACCGGGTTCCTGCTCGGCCAGGCCGGCCGACTGGCCGGGTAGGCGGCCCGGCTCTCATTGGTTTGGTTCGGCACACCGCACACCCTGCGGCCGAACCAATGAACCCAGTCACACCGACGATCGTGCGGGCGATCCCTTCTTGACAGCCGACCGGCGCGATACCATTTCCCCGCTGCCACGTCTCGCCCGCTCTCTCCCCGGAGGACGACCGATGCGAATGCGACTCGGGGCCGCGGCCCTGGCCGTGGCGGTGGCCGGGCTGGCGGCCGGCGGGGCCCGGCCGGACGACGCCGACGGGCTGACCGCCGACGGGTACGTGCAGAAGTGGCTGGTGCTGGCCCCGATCCCGTTCGTCGGCGAATCCGACGGGACCGAGGCCCTGGGCAAGGAGCAAATCAAGGGCGAGGCCAAGCTGATGCCGAAGGCCGGGGACAAGACGAAAGCCGGGGACAAGGAGCTGACCTGGAAGGAACACACCAGCAAGGAGCCGGTCCTCGACCTGAACGCGGTGGCCGGCGACATCACCCCGAACAGCGTCGCCTACGCGGTGGCCTACGTGGTGGCCCCGGAGGACCTGAAGGCGGTGATGAAGACCGGGAGCGACGACCAGGCGAAGGCCTGGCTGAATGGCAAGGAGGTGTACAAGAACGAGCAGGCCCGGGCCCACGAGACCGACCAGGAGGACACCGAGGTAGCCCTGAAGAAGGGGGTGAACGTGCTGGTCGTGAAGGTGGTCAACGAGTCGTTCGAGTGGAAGTTCAGCGTCCGGTTCACCGACAAGGACGGCAAGCCCGTGAAGGGCCTGAAGGTCCAGACCAAGCCGTAGCTCGGTGGCACCGGCATTCCTGCCGGTGCTGACTTGGCACCGGCAGGAATGCCGGTGCCACCGGAGCCGAACGACCCATTACCTGCCAGCCGCCGCGATTGCGGCCGGCCGGCGGGCGGGGTATCATGCGGCCGGGAGGGATGACCGCATGACCGCCGCGTCCGCCGTGCCGCCGACCGCCCGGGCCACCCTCGCCGACCTGATGCGGGTCGACGGGAAGGCCGAGCTGATCGGCGGGAGGATCGTCCACTTTATGGCCAGCGGCCACTTACCGAGCGTGATCGCCTTCCGCATCGCCCGGCGGCTCGCGGATTACGCCGACGCGGCCGGCCGAGGGGTCGCGTTCACCGGGAGCTTGGCCTACGCCGTGCCCGAGCTGCCGTCCGGGCGGGAGTCGTTCTCCCCGGACGCCTCGTACTACACCGGCCCGTTGCCGGTCAACCGGATGCGGTTCGTGGAAGGTACTCCGGACTTCGCGGCCGAGGTGCGGAGCGAGAACGACTCCGGGCCGGCGGCCGAGCGGGAGATGGCCGACAAGCGGGCCGACTACTTCGCCGCCGGCACCAAGGTGGTCTGGGACGTGGACCCGGCGGCCGGGACGGTGGCCAAGTACACGGCCGCCGACCCGCTCACCCCGGCCGTGTTCGGCCCGGGTCAGGAGGCCGACGCCGAGCCGGCCGTCCGCGGGTGGCGGCTGCCGGTCGACGCCCTGTTCGCCTGACCCGGCCCGGCGCCCTCGCACCGGGCCGGTATCACCTCTGCCCCCTTTCGCCCGTCGGTCGCGAACCGGTACGGCGGTCAGTGGCTTTTTTGCTTGACAGGGCTTCCGCCCGCCGTGACGATGAAGGTGATGTAGGGCGTTCACCCGGCGGGCGGCCCCGCCATGCCCTCGCGGCCCCCGCCGGGGGTTCCGGCCGATCACCCAAGTACCCAGGTGACGACGATGCGCATTCGTACCCCGGCCGCCGTCGTGGCGGCCGCCGTCTGGCTGGCGGCCGCCCCGGCCGCCCCGGCGGCGATCTTGGTTAGCAACTTGGCCGAGCCGGTCCGGGCCGAGACGATCGTGACGTTCGACCTCTGGGCCGCTCAGGGGTTCGCCACGGACGCCAATGCCTACACCCTGACGGACATCGTGACCGTCGTCGGGAACGGGTCGGGGGACCCCGCGGTGGTGGCCGAACTCCGGCGGAGTACGGCCGGCGGGGACGTGGACACCTCCCCCGGCGGGCTGCTCACCACGTTCACCCCGCCGTCGGTGGCGGGTGCCCCCTCGGCCCGGACGTTCACCCCCGCCTCCCCGGTCACCCTCGACCCGAGCACCACCTACTACTTCGTCCTCGGGGTGCCCGGGGCCGGGGAGTTCGGCTGGGATTACGCCGAGGGGAACGGTCAGGTCGGGCCGGGGACGCTGGTGAATTTCTACTACTCGTCCGACCAGGGGGCGACCTTCACCAATTTCGGGTCGGACAACCCGTACCTGATTCAGGTGAACGTCGGGCCCCAGGCGGTGCCCGAGCCGGCGAGCCTGGCCCTGATCGGGACCGGTCTGGCGGCGGTGTTCGCCCGGCGGGCCCGCCGGGCCCGCGGTTGACCCGGGCCGGGGCCGGCTTCCCGGCCGCACTTCCCCTTTTCCTCCCGCGGGGTTCCTGCTACAACCCGGCCGGGTGGCGGCCGGTCCGCCCCGTCCGCACCCGCCGGGAAGGGACCCGACCGCCGTGTACAAGCTGCTCCTCTGCGGCCGCTACCTCCGCACCCGCTACCTGGCCTTCGTCTGCATCGTCAGCGTGATGCTCGGGGTGGCCACCCTGATCGTCGTCAACGCCGTCATGAGCGGGTTCAGCACCAAGCTCAAGGACCGGCTCCACGGGGTCCTGTCGGACGTGGTCGTCGACACCGACAACCTGGCCGGGTTCGCCGACCCGCCGGACGTGTTGATGGCCAAGATCAAGGCCGGCCCGGCCGGGCCGAAGATCGCCGCCGTCACCCCGACCGTCGAGGTGTTCGCCATCATGCAGTTCCGGGCCGGCCACCCCGGCGGCCCGCTGATCACCAAGCCGGTCCGGCTGATCGGCATCGACCCGGCCGGGCGGGCCGCCGTCGGCGGGTTCAGCGAGTACCTGGTCCGGCAGAAGGACGCCCCGGCCCCGTCGTTCGACCTGACGGCCGACGCCCTGGCCCGGTACGAGGCGAACAAGCGGGGGCGGGAGCGGGAGGACGCCACCCTGGCCGTCCCCGAAGCCCCGCCGGCCCAGGCCATCCGCCTGCCCGACGCCCCGCCCCCGCCGGACGCGGCGGCCATGACCGCCGGGATGCCGGTGGCCAAGCTGTACGGGGCGTTCCCCGGGTACGCCCTGGCCCACCTGCGGTACACGAACGAGGCCGGCAAGCTGGTCGAGGAGACGGCCCTGTACCCCGGGGACGCCGTCACCGTCACCACCGTCGGCGGGGAGACGCTGCGGCCGGTGTCCGGGACGTTTCTGGTCGCCGACTACCTGAAGACCGAGATGAGCGAGTACGACCAGAGCTTCGTGTACGTCCCGCTCGAACAACTCCAGGCGATCCGCGGGATGAGCGGGCGGTGCTCGGCGCTCCAGATCAAGCTGAAGGACTACGAGGCGGACAAGGCGTCGGTGACGGCCGAGTTGCAGAAGCTGTTCCCGTACCGGGACGTGCGGGTGAACACCTGGGAGGACCAGCAGGGGCCCCTCTTGCAGGCGATCGACGTGGAGCGGGGCATCCTGAACATCCTGCTGTTCCTGATCGTCGGCGTCGCCGGGTTCAGCATCCTGGCCATCTTCACCATGATCGTGTCCGAGAAGTACCGGGACATCGGGGTGATGAAGGCCCTGGGGGCGTCGAGCGGCGGGGTGATGAGCATCTTCCTGGGGTACGGGCTGTTGCTCGGGGCGGTCGGGTGCGGCCTGGGGACGGCCCTCGGGCTGTGGATCACCGAGCACATCAACGACATCGAGGCGGCCCTGACCAAGCTCACCGGCCGGGCGGTCTTCCCCCGGGACGTGTACTACTTCAAGGACATCCCGACCAACATCGACCCGGCGGTGGTCGGCCTGGTGAACGCCGGGGCGGTGGCGGTGGCCGTCGTGTTCAGCCTGCTGCCGGCCTGGCGGGCGGCCCGGCTCCACCCGGTCCGGGCGCTCCGCTTCGAGTAATCGAGTCGTAAGGTCGTAACGTCGAAAGTCGTAAAGTCGGGTCTTCCGACAAATCGTCTTCGACTTTATGACTTTCGACGTTACGACCTGGGACTGTCATGCTGAGAGCCGAGAACCTGAGGAAGGCGTACCGCCGGCACGCCGTCACCGTCCCGGTCCTGAACGGGCTGAACCTGGACGTGCGGGCCGGCGAGTTCCTGAGCGTGGTCGGGGCGTCCGGGTCGGGCAAGAGCACCCTGCTGCACCTGCTCGGCACCCTCGACGCCCCGGACGGCGGGGCCGTCTACCTGGACGGCCGGCGGATCGACAACCTCCCGCCCCGCGGCCGCGACGCCCTGCGGAACAAGACGTTCGGTTACGTCTTCCAGTTCTACCACCTCCTGCCCGAACTCAACACGCTCGACAACGTCCTGATGCCGGCGTACATCGCCCACTCGGCGGTGGGGTGGTGGCGGTCGCGGGCCGGGTGGCGGTCGCGGGCCGGGGAGCTGCTGGAGCGGGTCGGGCTGGGGCACCGGCTGGCCCACCGGCCGCGGGAGCTGTCCGGCGGGGAGCTGCAGCGGGCGGCGGTGGCCCGGGCCTTGTTGACCAACCCGCGGGTGCTGTTGGCCGACGAGCCGACCGGGAACCTGGACGCCGACACCGGGGCCGAGATCGTGCGGCTGTTGCGGGAGATCAACCGCCAGGACGGGGTGACGATCGTGATGGTGACGCACAACCTGGAGATCGTGGCGGCCACCGACCGGGTGGTCCGGATGGCCGGCGGGCTGGTCGCCGAGGACCACCCGAAGCCGGCCCCGCACTTTCAGCTGATGGCGGTATGATGACGCACAGGCCGGGAGGCCTGTGCCACCAGTATTTTCGGTGGCACAGGCCTCCCGGCCTGTGCAGGGCTACCCCATGTCCCTCGTCTGGGTGAACGGCGAGCTGGTCGACAAGTCGGCCGCCCGGGTCAGCCCGTTCGACCACGGGTTCCTGTACGGCGACGGCGTCTGGGAACCCCTCCGCGTCTTCGGCGGCAAGCTGTTCCGCCCGGCCGACCACCTCGACCTGCTCTGGGGCTCGGCCGGGTCGATCGGCCTCGTGATCCCGCACACCCGCGACGAACTGACCGCGGCGATCGAGGCGACCGTCCGGGCGAACCACCGGACCGACGGGTACGTCCGGGTGATCGTCAGCCGCGGCCCGGGGACGATCGGTCCGGACCCCCGCAAGCTCGACCCGCAGGTCTCTATCATCGCCGAAGAGTACCAGCCGTTCCCGACCGAGCTGTACGGCCACGGGCTGCATGCCGTCGTCGCCCTGTCCCAGCTCGATCCGTTCAACGCGGCGCACGTGGGGCGGACGCTGAACCAACTGCACGTCGTCCGTGCGAAGCAGCACGCGCTCCGGAACGGATGCCTGGAGGCCGTCTTCTATTACACCGACAACGGCGTGGCGGGCTGCACCGAAGGTCAGCTCCTGATCGTCCGCGGCCGGCAGGTTCGGTGGGTGTATGGCGGCGACTACGTCGCCGGTGATACGGCGGCCGGTCTCGCGTCCGGGCTCGGGTACGAGGTGGCCCGCGGCTTCGCCCGACCGGAAGACTTGCTCGCGGCCGACGAGCTGTTCATCGCCGGCACGTCTTGCGGGGTGATCGGAATCGTCCGCCTCGAAGGCCGGGACATCGGCAGCGGCACCGAGGGGCCGGTGACCCGGGCCGTCCGCGAGGCGTACCGCGAGTTGACCCGCGGCGGTGAGCCACACCGGCCGGAGGCCGGTGCCACGGGGTTGAGTACACTACCGGACGAAGGAGGTGCGGAATGATCACCATCCGCCGCATCCTGGCCCCGTCCGACTTCAGCGAGCATTCCCTGCCGCCGGTCCGGTACGCCGCGGAACTGGCCGACAAGTTCGGGGCCGAGCTGGTCCTGCTGCACGTCGTCCAGGACCTGGCCCTGGTCCTGCCGGACGCGGTCATGCCGACGGCGGTGGCGTCGCCGGACGTGGGGGCGATGATGGACGCCGCCAAGGACGGGCTGGCGAACCTCGTCGACCGGCTCGGGCTGGCCCGGCTGAACCCGCGGACCGAGCTTCGCATGGGCAGCCCGGCCGGGGAGATCACCGCCGCCGCCGCCGACCTGAAGGCGGATCTCATCTGCGTCGGCACCCACGGCCGGGGCGGGCTGGCCCACATGCTCCTGGGGAGCGTGGCCGAGAAGATCATCCGCCACGCCCCGTGCCCGGTCCTGACCGTCCGGCCGATGACGGGATGATCCGTGGAGCGCGGGCGTCCCGCCCGCCCTTCGCCGACGGCATGAAGGGCGGGCGGGCCGCCCGTGCTCCACGGAAGAACCCCGCGCGTCCCTATAATGCCGTCATGGACCTCTCCCCCGAACTAGCCGCCAAACGGGACCGGCTGCTGGCCGTCCTCGGCGGGCTGCCCGGGGTGGCGGTGGCGTTCAGCGGCGGGATCGACAGCACGGTGGTCGCCAAGGCGGCACACCTGGCCCTCGGCGACCGGGCGGTGGCGGTCACGGCCGACAGCCCGAGCGTCGCCCGGGCCGAGCTGGCGACCGCCCGCGAGCTGGCCGCCCTCATCGGCGTCCGCCACGTCGTCGTCCGGACGCAGGAGTTCGACAACCCGGACTACCTGAAGAACGCCGGCGACCGCTGCTACCACTGCAAGAGCGAACTCTACTCGCGGGTGGAGGAGCTGTTGCCCGAACTCGGCGTCCCGGTGATGGCCAGCGGGGCCAACCTGGACGACCTCGGCGACTACCGGCCGGGCCTGGCGGCCGCCGCCGAACACGCCGTCCGGCACCCGCTCCAGGAGGCCGGGTTCGCCAAGGCCGACGTGCGGGCGGTGGCCCGGCACTGGGGCCTGCCGACCTGGGACAAGCCGGCCGCCCCGTGCCTGTCGAGCCGGCTCGCCCCCGGGCTGGCCGTCACCCCCGATCGCACCCGGCGGGTCGAGGAGGCGGAAGCGTACCTCCGGTCGCTCGGGCTGCGGGAGTGCCGGGTGCGGTATCACGACGGCGACCTGGCCCGGGTCGAGGTGCCGGCCGGGGAGGTCGCCCGGCTGGCCGCCGACCCGGTCCGTGGCGACCTGGCCCGGGAGTTCCGCCGGCTCGGGTTCAAGTTCGTCACCCTCGACCTGGACGGGTTCCGGTCGGGCAGCCTGAACGACTTGGTGCCGCTCGAACTGCGGGCGCGGTACGCCGGAGGTTGAACGTACCAGGGGCTGGCGCCCCTGGCTACCGTCCGCCGCCGCTCCGCGGCGGGGCTTTGATTCCGCATTCCGAACTCCGCATTCCGCAATTCCGCCATGAACCCGTTACCCGCCGCCCGCGCCCTGGACCAGTTCTTCCTCGACGCCCGCAGCCGGGTGCTCGACCTGGCGGCGACGCTCGACCGGATCGGCCGGGGGGCCGACCCGGCGGCGGCCGCCGCCGACCCGCGGATGGCCCGGCTGCGGGAGGCCCTCGGCGTCCTCCTGTCGGCCGACGGCGGCCGGGCCGAGCGGGTCCAGCAGCTCTTCTCGCTCCCCTACGACCCGGCCTGGGAGCGGCCGGCCCCGCGGATGTAGCGGCCGGGGGTCGCGGCAATCCGCCGATTCCCGGCCGGCGGGGGTTCCTCGTCGGGGCGTCCGTCTTTACCATGTCGGCAGACGCGGGCCGCCCCGCGGCGACGCCCTTTTCCCCTCGCCCGGCCCGCCGGCGAGGCCACCCCCCCTTCTAACGCGGGGTGCGGAATGCGGAATGCGGGATAGAAACACGGAAGTCGGCTTGGTCTTCATTCCGCATTCCGCACCCCGCATTCGAAGGAGCCGCCGGAGTCCGCCGATGCCGATCACCCTCACCTGCCCGTCCTGTACGAAGCGGTTCCGGGCCCGGGACGAGTCCGCCGGGAAGCGGGTCAAGTGCCCGTTCTGCCAGGCCGCCGTCGGCGTCCCGGACGAGGCCCCCGGGGGGTCGTCCGGGGACGGGCCGGCCCGGTCCGACCTGGCCCCGCCGGCCCCGGGCCGCCCGGC
>JAIEQN010001192.1 GCA_019747685.1 Gemmataceae bacterium | reverse complement strand
CGTCGAGCAGCCCGGCCGGCGGGGCGATCACGTCCACCCCGGCGGCGTAGGCGTAGTCGCGGTGGGCGGCCGGCGGGTCGGCCGCCATCATCACCACCCGGGTCCGCCCGCCGGACAGGTCCTTGGCCCGCCCGGCAAGGGCGAACCCGCTCTGCCCGGGCAGGAGCATTTCGACCACCAGCACGTCGGGCGGGCGGGCGGCCAGGGCCTCCTCGGCGGCCAGCCCGTCCGGGGCGGCGTGGACCTCGTACCCCGCGGCGGCCAGCCGCCGCCGGGCGGCCTCGCCCCGGGCCGGGTCGTCCGTGACCAGTAAGACCGTGCGGATCACACCCACGGCGTGCCTCCGGTGCAACAAACCCCCGGGCCGGGGGGACATCCATGAATTTCCGGCTAACTCTACACGGCCGGGGCCGGGCCGGCAACCGGAGCCGCCCCGAACCCGCATCTGCCCCGCCCGGGGTACGACAAAGGAAACGGGCACCGCCGCCAGAACCGGACACCGATCCGAGAAAAAATGTCCGACCCGACCGAAACCACCGCCGCCGGTGGCTACCGGATGCCGGCCGAGTGGGAGCCGCACGCCGCCACCTGGCTGGCCTGGCCGCACCGGCGGTCCGACTGGCCGGGGAAGTTCGCCCCGATCCCGTGGGTCTACGCCGAGATCGTCCGGACCCTGACCCGGCACGAGCCGGTCAACCTCGTCGTCCGCGGTCCGAAGATGGAGGCCCGGGTCCGGGCCGTCCTGACGTCGAGCGGCGTCGACCTCGGCCGGGTCCGATTCTGGCACCACCCGACCGACCGGTCGTGGGTCCGCGACTCGGGGCCGATCTTCGTCGTGAACGACGCCGGCGGCCGGGCCGTCCTCGACTGGCACTTCAACGCCTGGGCCAAGTACCCCGACTGGGCGAAGGACGACCGGCTGCCGGGGTTCGTGGCCGACCGGCTCGGCCTGCCCCGCTGGCAGCCGACCCACCGCGGCTGGAGGGCGGTGCTGGAGGGCGGGAGCATTGACGTGAACGGCCGGGGGCTGATGCTGACGACGGAGGAATGCCTGCTGAGCAAGACCCAGGAGCGGAACCCGCCGCTCGACCGGGCCGACTACGAGCGGGTCTTCGCCGACTACCTCGGGGTGAAGAAGGTGCTGTGGCTGGGCCGCGGCATCGCCGGGGACGACACCCACGGCCACGTCGACGACCTGGCCCGGTTCGTCGGCCCGCGGACGGTCGTGCTGGTGGTCGAGGACGACCCGGCCGACCCCAACTACGCCCCGACCCAGGAGAACCGCGAGCGGCTCCGGGGGATGACCGACCTGGACGGCGGCGAGCTGGAGGTGGTGGAGCTGCCGATGCCGGCGACCCTGGCGTTCGACGGGGTGCGGCTGCCGGCCAGTTATGCCAACTTCTACATCGGGAACGGGGTGGTGATCGTCCCGACCTTCAACGACCCGATGGACCGCCGGGCGGTGGGCATCCTGGCCGACCTGTTCCCCGACCGGGAGGTCGTCGGCATCCACTGCGGCGACCTCGTCTGGGGGCTGGGCACCCTCCACTGCATGACCCAGCAGGAGCCGGCCGCGACCTGACCCGGATGGTTCCAGCCCGGACACACACCCCGCGCCTGACGAACCGGTTTTCGGCCCGACGAATCCCGTTCGTCCGGAAGAAACAGGGTCAGAGCGATCCCCGGGGCGTATCGGCGGGCAGCTTCGCCGCCAGGGCCAGCCCGACGCCGGCCAGCCCGACCGTCACCACGCTCAGCCCCAGGCTGGCCAGGTGCCACGGCCCGAACGCGGCCCGGGCGGCGTGGGCGACCGAGGTGTTCGGGTCGAAGCGCTGGAGCCGGAGTTCACCGACGTAGTTCGACAGCGGCCATCCGGCGGCCACGGTGAGCAGCGCCAGCCCGATCACGAGCACGCGGAGGCGGTGGGCCCGGCCGAGGTTCCACCACCGGACGGCGGTGAGCAGGGCGACCACCCCGCAGACGGCCTGCATGGCGAAGTACCGGGGGAAGACCGGGCCGACCGCCGCCCCGGCCAGGGCCGACGCCAAGTCCTTGCGGGCCTGCTCGGACGTACCCGGCGGGACGATCGGGACGCCGGCCGTTCGGTCGCTCGGGGCCGTCCGCACCACCTCCTCGAACGACGCGAAGATGGCCGTGGCCGCGGCGAAGTTGAAGAACGCGGCCCCGCCGAACCACAGGCCGAGCGCCAGAACGTGCAGCACCTTCGCCATCGATGACCCCCGCGGGAGGGGGTCATTCTACGCCGCCCGCTTGGCCCGGCGGGCCTCCCCGAACACGTCGAGCATCGCCCGGTAGTGGTGGTCGAAGGTCCACCGAGCGGCCGCCTGCCGGGCGGCCTGGGAGGCGGCCACCCGGTAGCCCCGGTCGCACACCTGCGCGAGCGCCGCCGCCAGGGCCGGGGCGTCGTGCGGGTCGGCCACCACCAGCCCCTCGGCCGGCCGGCGGTAGAGTTCCGCGGCCCCGTTGTACCGGGTCGTGACGACCGGCAGCCCACAGGCCAGGGCTTCCAGGGCCACCAGCGAGCACGGGTCGTAGAAGGTCGGGTGGACGAGGAAGTCGGCGGCGAAGTAGGCGTCCTTCGGGTCGGCCCGGTGGCCGAGGAAGACGACACGGTCGGCGACCCCGAGCCGGGCCGCCAGCCGCCGATACCGGCCGTCCTTCGGGTGCCCCACGACGGCTAGCCGCAGCGGCGTCGTTTTCGGGACCAGGGCCGCCGCCCGGAGTAGCGGGGCCAGGCCCTTCAGCCGGTAGTTCATGGCCACGAACAGCCCGACCGGGTCGGCCGGCGACACGCCCCACCGCGACCGCTCCTCGTGCCGCCGCTTGGGCCGGTCGTCGGCCGCGAACCGGCCCGGGTCGATCGCACTGTGGACCACCCGGACCGACTCCGGCGGGACGCCGAGGAACTCCTCGAAGTGGCCGCGGACCATCCGGCTGTTGACCACCACCAGCGGCCGCCGCGGGCCGAGGTACTGCTTCCGCTCCAGCCGGGCGAACGACCACGCGGCCGGGCTGAGCCACTTCCCGGCGGCCGCCGCCCACCGCTCCCAGCCGTACCGGAACTTCCGGAGGTTGTGGGCGGCCGACGCGGTGTGCAGCCCGCCCTGCGGGTACAGCACGTCCTGGCCCCAGGTCTTGTCGAACCCGACCGACACGTCGTGACAGGACCGGGCCAGCTCCCGCTCGCACGCGGCCGCGAACCGCCACGGCCGGAGGAACCGCGGCCCGGCCGGCGATTCGACCCGGTGGTAGTGGGTCGAGGCGGGTAGTGCGGCCGGGTCCCACCGGGCGGCGTACAGGTGGACCCGGTGCCCGTCGCGGGCCAGCCGCCGGGCCAGGTCGCCGATGTACGTCTCGGCCCCGCCCCTGGCCGGCAGGACGCTTTCGTAGCAAAGTGCGATGTCCATCAGCCGGCCCTCCGGCGGCGGTGATGTCGGCGGTACAGGTGCCACTTCCAGCGGATCAAGCGTTCCAGCAATCCCGCCGGTCGGCCGCCGCGGTACAGCCTCCAGAACCGGACCCGGTCCCGGGCCGTGACCCCCGCCACCTCGGACGAGTAGAGGAGTTGGGCCAGGTCCTTCGCCCGCCACCAGCCGGCCGTGACTGGGTGCCGGGCCAGCCGGTGCAGGTCGATCATCACCGCCCGGTTCGTCCAACCGTCCGGCACCGTCCGGGTGAACTCTTCGGGGATGTAGAAGTGGCAGAAGTAGAGGTCTTTGTGGAACGCTTGCCGCCGGTGCAGCTCGCGGGTAAGCCGGGCGAGTTCTGCCGTCAGGCCCCGCTTCCAGCGGGCGAAGTCGGCCGGGGCCAGCCGCTGGGCCGCCAGCGGCACCGCCTCGTGCAAGGGCAGCATCTCGGCCAACTCCTCGACGGCGAGGAACCCTTGCAGCCGGAACCACGGGCCGACGTACTGCCCGGCGGCTACCGCCCGCGGCACCGGAAAGCCCTCGGCCGCGGCCCAGCGCAGGTGTTCCCATTCCTCCAGACCGGGCGACCACGCCCGGCCGGGGAACAGGGTGGCCATCACGCCCCGCCACCACGGCAGCCGGTAATGGCGCTTGAGGTAGCTGATCAGCCGGTCCGGGCCGGCTCCGAGCGTCCACCGGCCGATCCGTCGACCCTGCTTCCGGTGTTCGCGGTCCGTTACCTCGACCGTCATGATCCAGTCCGGCCACCCCGGGCCGGCGAGCCGGTGAAAGTCCGCCGCCCGGCGGATTACCCGGGTACCACGGCGGAGCCGCGACCACAGGAGGCCGAGGGCGTCGCGGGTCATCCCGTCCCCCCGGCCCGGAGGCGAATGAGGTCGGCCCGGCGGTCGCGGTCCGTGACCCGCCGGACGATGCGGACCGCCGCCGGGTTCCCGACCGACACCCGGCCGGCGTCATCGACCCACAGCAGCGGCCCCCGGCCGACGTACCGACAGCCGGCGTCGTGCAGCCGCCGGAGGACGGGTTCGGCCCGGTGTGGGTCGGTCACCGGAACACCGGCCGGCGGCTCGTACAGGGCGAACCACTCGGCCGACGCCGGGCCGGTGATCCGCTGGCCGAAGGCGTACAGGCGCGGGGCAGGTACGCCATAGCGTTCGAGGTGGAACAGCACCCGGCCGAGGGCGACGCCCGGCGACCGCCACGGCCGGCCGCGGAGCCATGCGCGGAGCCGGCCGAGCAGATCGACCGACCGGCCGCGGACCAGCACCGCCGACCGACCGTCGGGCAGGGCAATGACGGAGGGTCCGGCCGGGGCACCGTAGTAGGGCGGACGGACGGCCGGCATCGGCCAGACGGCCGCAACTTCGGGAATCGCACACACCGCCTCGCCGGCCAGCCAGACGAGCCGCTGGTCCGGTAGCGCTCCGGCCGGTTGCCGCTGGTCCCGGACCGACCGCCGGCCGCGGGCCTTCGCCGCCAGCCGCTCGACCGCGCGGGCCGACACCGGCCCGGCCACCCGGCGGTACGCCCGGAGGAATCGGAGCCGGTCCCCCGCGCCGGCCAAGTCGTCCGCTAGCGAGGCGTGGAGGAGGGCGAGCGCCGCCAACCGGTCCCGGTCGGAGACGCGGGCTACCCGCCGGGCCGACTGCCAGTCGATCAGCGTGACCTCGAACGTCTCCGGGTCGACGAAGGCGTGCTTGGCCGACAGGTCCGGGGTGGTGAACCCGGCGGCGTGAAGGGCCGCCACCGCCCGCCCGAGCCGGCCCGCCAGCCGGATACGGTCTACCGGTGACAGCCGGTCGTCACTTAGGAGCCGCCGCAGCTCAACGCCGGGCAGCCCTTCGACCAGCAGGAACGCCCGGCCGCGGCCGTCCTCACCGTACGCGGCCCAGCGCGGGCACGGCAGTCCGGCCGCCGCCAGCCCCCGGATGACCGCCGCCTCCCGGCCACACCGGGACGCCCACCCGAACCCGGCCAGCCGTTGTCGCAGTCGCTCCCGCCAGCCGACCCGGTGTTCCCGCTTCAGGTAGAGCGGCCGGTCCCACCCGGGCAGCTCGACCCGCACGACGTGCCGGTCCGGGTGGCCGCTGACCACCTCCCCGGGGAGGTCCAACAAGTCGTCGGCCGTCATCCACACGAGCCGCCCGGCGTACCGCGGGTGGACCGCGAGCCACCCCGGCAATGCCGAAGAGGACGGAGCGACCGGCGGGCCGACGGCCAGGTCAGCCGGCACGGCGGACCTCCCGGTCGTGGGGGAGCGGGAAGCGGTTCAGGAGCCGGTCGGCGGCCGCGAACACCTCGCCCGGGGAGAGGTCGTGCATACACCGGTGGTGCTTCTCCGGGCAAACCCGTTGTTGGCACGGCCCGCACGGCACCGGCTTCTGGAGGTGGATCGCCTTCTCGTAGTAGGTCTCGGTCCAGCCGATGTGGGTCGGGCCGAACAGGGTGACGACCGGCCGGCCGAACGCGGCCGCGAAGTGCCGCGGCCCGCTGTCGGTCGTCACCAACAGCGACAACCGCCGGACCACCGCCTTCGTCAGCCCGAGCGACAACGGGGCGTCACTCAGCGGGTGGACGTGCGGGCTTCGGGACTGCTCGGCGATGGCCCGGGCCGCCTCCCGCTCGCCCGGCCCGCACAGGATCACCACCCCGCACCCGAGCCGCTGGGTTAGCATCCGGGCCAGGGCGGCGAACGACTCGGCCGGCCAGTGCTTGGCCGCCCCGAACGCCGCCCCGGGGTTCAGCCCGACCACCCGGGCGTACCGGCCCAGCCCGAACCGGTCCCAGACGGCGTCCGCCGCCGCCTCGTCGGCCGGGGTGGTGAACAGCTCCATCCGGTGCCCCGGGGCGGGCGTTCCCAGGGCGACGGCCAGCCGGTTGTAGTCGTCGATCACCGGGGACGGGACGAACCGGCCCCGCCCGTCGGTCCGGTGGCGGAGCTTCGTACTCAGGAGCAGGCGGCGGCCGTACCGGGCGAATCCGATGACCGTCCGGCAGCCGCCGACCCGGGCGAGCAAGGCCGACCGGAACGAGTTCGGGAACAAGATGGCGGCGTCGCACCGGTCCCGCCGGAGCTGGCGGACGACCGCCCAGAACCGCCGCTCCCGCGGGCCGGACCGGTCGAGGAGGACGACATCCCGGAACCACGGCGCCCCGGCCAGTATGTCGGCGACGTAGGGCTTGCACACGGCCACCAACTCGGCCGCCGGGAACGCCCCGCGGACGGCCCGGACCGCCGGCGTGGCCATGACCACGTCGCCGACCCAGTTCGGCAGGAACAGCGCGATCCGGTCCATTCAGGCCCCCGCACAGGCCGGGAGGCCTGTGCCACCAAGACACTGACTCTGGTGGCACAGGCCTCCCGGCCTGTGCTCCCCTTAAGCCGCCCGCATCCGGTCGATGGTGGTCGTGGTCGAGAACCCGGGCCGGAACCCGGCCAGGTGGACCCGGCCGCCGTGGGCCTCGACCTCGGCCGCCCCGACCACCTGGTCCTTCCGGTAGTCTCCGCCCTTGACCAGCACGTCCGGTCGAACGGCCTTGATGAGGGCGAGCGGAGTCGGGTCGGCGAAGACGGTGACGTAGTCCACGTCGGCGAGGGCCGCCAGGACCGCGGCCCGGGCGTCGGCCCCGTTGACCGGCCGGGTCGGCCCCTTGAGCTGCCGGACGCCGGCGTCGGCGTTCAGCCCGACGACCAGGCAGTCGGCCTGCCGGCGGGCCTCCCGCAGGTACTCGACGTGCCCGGCGTGGAGCACGTCGAAGCAGCCGTTGGTGAAGGCGACCCGTTGGCCGGCCCGCCGCCGCCGGCCGAGGTCGGCGACCAGGGCGGGGAGTGACACCACCTTGTCACCGGTCGAGCCGGCGGCCCCGGCGAGCAGGTCGGCCAGCAGCTCGTCCCGGGTGACGGGCACCACCCCGACCCGCTCGACCTCCAGCCCGCCGGCGGCGTTGGCCAGCCGAATCGCCGGGTCGTAATCCGCCCCGGCGGCCAGGGCCAGCCCGAGGGCGGCCATCACCATGTCCCCGGCCCCGGTGATGTCGTACACCTGCCGCGGCCGGGTCGGGAACATGGCCGCCCGCCCGTCCCGGTGGGCCAGGGCCATTCCGTCCTTGTCCAGGGTGACGACGCCGGCTTCGAGGCCGAGCCGGTCCCGCAGCTCGGCAGCGGACCGGAGGGCGTCGTCGGCCGACCGGATGGTCCGGCCGGTGGCCAGGCCGGCTTCCAGCCGGTTCGGGGTGACGGCCGAGCAGCCGGCGTACTTGCCGTAGTCGCCGCCGCGGGTCGGGTCGGCGACCACCTTGACGCCCCGGGCCTTCGCCGCCGCGACCGTGGCCGCGAGCAGCCCGGGGGTGCAGACGCCCTTGTCGTAGTCGCTGACGAGGACGACATCGGCCCGCCGGACGGCGGCCTCCACGGCCTCCCGCAACTTCCGCTCGACCCCGCCGGATACCGGCTCGCGGCTCTCGAAGTCGACCCGGAGCATCTGCTGCGGGTGGCGGGCCTGGGCCCGGCCGATGTACCGCTCCTTCACCGTCGTCGGCCGGGAGGGGTCGGCGATCAGCCCGTCGGCGGTCACGTCCAGGCCGGCCAACAGCCGCCACGTCCGCCCGCCGTCGGCGTCGTCCCCGACCACGCCGACCAGCTCGACCTCGGCCCCGAGCGCCCGCAGCAGGGTGGCCACGCTGCTCGCCCCGCCGAGCCGCTCCTCCCGCCGGTCGGCCCGGAGCAGGGCGACCGGGGCCTCCTGGCTGATCCGCTCGGCGTCGCCCCAGACGTACCGGTCGAGCATCACGTCGCCGACGACCAGCGCCCGCGGGGCCCCGAGCCGGTGGACGAGTTCGACGAGGTCGGCGGACATCCGTGTCTCCGTCAGGCGGCGCGGGCCAGCGGGGCGGCCCCGGTCTTGGCGACGACCGCGGCGTGGAGGAGCGGGATCAGGATTTCGTGGTGGCCGATCACCTCGATCCCTTCCGACCCCGGCCGGCGGAGGACGTTCATCCCGGTCCGGTACTTCGACTCCTTGTCGAAGTTGGCCGTGACCAGGCCGTCGAGGCCGTGGCCGAAGTTCCGGACGACGGACACGGCCTTCAGGAAGACTTCGGGCATGACGACCGCGGACCCGAGGTTCAGCCAGACCCCGCCGGCGAGCGAGGAGACGACCGAACAGAGGATGCGGAAGTCGATCATCGAGCTTTCGCCCAGAGTGGCCCCGGAGACGCCCGGGTGCATATGGACGATGTCCGTCCCGAGGGCCACATGAACCGTGCAGGGGATGCCGACCCGGCGGCACGCCGCTACCAGGCTCGCGTCGGCATGCGGGCAGCCCGTGCCGAGGATGTAGTCGCCCAGGGCGGCCCCGAGGCCACGGTCGTCCCGCGCCCCGGCTTCGGCCGCGGCGGCAAAGGCGGCGGCCGTCTCCCGGGCCATCCCGAACGCCCCGGCGTGCAGCCTGGCCCCCACGTCCTCGCTGGTGTGGCCGGCGGCCGCCAGCTCGAAGTCGTGGATGGCGGCCGACCCGTTCATGGCCACCGCGGTGACCACCCCACGCTCGATCAGGTCGATCAGGTAAGGGGCACAGCCGGTCTTGATGACGTGTCCGCCGAGGGCGACGGCCACGGTCCGGCCGTCACGGTAGGCGCGGACGAGGTGGTCCCGTAGCTTGCGGAGTTCGTTCGCCGCGAGTTGCTTCGGCAGGTGGTCGAGCCAATCACCGATCGGGGTAGAGGGGTCCGCCGGCCGGCCGAGGTCGGCCACGGCCACCTTGCTCGGCCGGCCGTCCAGCGGCTCGGTGCGGAGGCCGGTGAGGTCGAAGGGTCGCATCCGTGCGATCCGTCCCGTTAGTCGTCGGTGGCCGGCGGGGCGACCGTTCGCAACGCCCGCTCGAATACGTCCCGGCCTTCGCGGAACACCAGCCCGACCCGCACGGCGACGAGCGGCCGGCCGGCGAGGTCCGACAGCCGCAACTTCACCCAGTCCTTCTGGGTGGTGGCGACGGCCGCGTCCGGCGGCAGCCGCCCGGCCCAGGCCCGCAGGTCGTCCACGTCCGCCAGGGTGTACGGGTGGTGGTCCGGGTAGGTCCGGAAGTCGGCCACCGTCGCCCCCAGGTCTTCGAGCGTCCGCCGGAACGCGGCCGGGTGGCCGATCCCGCAGAATGCCCCGACGGTCCGGCCCCGCAGCGACTCAACCGGTTCGGGGGAGCCGATCAGTTCCGTCGGCCGGTGTTCCGACCAGGCGGCCGGCTTGTCGGGAAATCGCCTCGTCAGCCAGTCCCGCAACTTATTTGTCGCCTTGGCGTCGGCCTGATCGGTCCGGGTGATGACGATCACCCCGGCCCGTTTCAGGCTCGCCGCCGGCTCCCGTAGCGTCCCGCCGGGGAACAGCCGGTCGCGGGACGGCGGGGCGGTCGCGTCGATCAGGACGATGTCCAGGTCCCGGTGCAGCCGGCGGTGCTGGAAGCCGTCGTCCAGCACCAACAGCTCGCTCTCCAACTCCTCCACCGCCCGCCCGGCCGCCGCCACCCGGTCCGGGTCTTGCAGGTGGGGCACGTCCGGCAGGTTCTCTTCGAGGACCATCGCCTCGTCGTTCCGCCCGGCCTCGGCCCCGTACCCGCGGCTCAGGATCGCCACCTGCACGCCGAGGTCGCGGTAGAACCGGGCCACCCACTCGACGCACGGCGTCTTGCCGGTCCCGCCGAGGGTGAGGTTACCGACGCTGACCACCGGCACCCCGGCCCGGTGGACGTTCACCCCGCGGTCGTACCGCCGGTTCCGCCACCAGACCCCGAGGCCGTAGGGGACGCTGGCCAGCCGCAGTCCGGCCCGGGCCAGGGCCGCCAGCGGCCCGCGCGTCTCCCCGCGGATCAGGGCGTGGTACGCTTCGGCACGGCTCGCCACCGCGGCCTCCGGGTCGGCGGGGACTCTAGCCCGGACGAACCGGGCGTGTCAACAGCGGCTGGGCGTATCATCAGGAGGGCGGAGGTGACATGATCCGGCGGTACTACAACCTGGCGTTGATGCTGGTCTGGCTCGGCGTCGCCGCGGTGACGCTGTTCCCGGACCGGTTCTTCCCCGGGAAGGCGGTGCCGGGCGGGCCGATGGCCGGGGTGCTGGCCCTGACGCTGGCGGCGTACAACTTGGTCCGCTGGTGGGCGTACCGGTCGCTGCGGCACAACCGCCCGGCCGGGCCGAATCCGCTGGCCGCCCGCCGTCGGCGGGATGAGGGGGAAGGCGACGCGGCGTAGGGTTACTTCACCGGCGGTAGGCCGATCACCTCGACCGGCTGGCCGCCGGCGTCGAGCCGGGTGCCCGGCTCGTGGTGCTTCCAGCGGACGTACCCGAGGGCGACCGGCATCCCGAGCCGGGGGGATTGGCACGACGAGGTCACGATCCCGACCTCGGCGCCGTCGCGGAGCAGCCTCGTGCCGGCGGGGGGCGGGCCGCCATCAAGGACCTTCAGCCCGGTGAACAGGCGGTTGACGTGGCCGGCCCGGTCTCGGGCCATGACGATCGGCTCCTGCCCCAGGTAGCAGCCCTTCGTGTAGCTGACCGCCCGGGCCGCGTTCCCGACCTCCATCACGAACCGGCTCGCGTCGATGTCCGGCCCCCACACCGGCGTCCCGGCCTCGATCCGCAACGTCTCCCAGGTTTCCGGCGTCCCCATGACGGCACCGGCGGCGAGGAGCCGATCGCGCTCCGTCCCGGCCGCCTCGAAGTGATGCCAGATGTCGAAACCTGGCACCCCGAGCGGGTTCGCAGTCGGCCGGCCGGACCGCCCGGCGACTTCCGCCGCCTTCGGTCCGGCGACGTGGAACTCGCAGAACTCGGCCGTCCGGTCGACGATCTCGACCCGCTCCGAGATCAGGTAGCGGTCGAGGTACTGGTACAGCTCCTCACCCCGGCCGGGCGTCGTCTCGATCCAGTAGTCCCCGGCCCGGAGGATCCACGTCTGGAACTGCACCTTGGCCGTCGGGTTGCAGAAGTACGCTTCGCAGCCTTGCCCGTCGGCCAGCGACTTGATGTCGTTGGTGCAGAGGTTGCCCAGGAACATCGCGGCGTCGGGGCCGGTAACGACCACCCGGCCCGCGTTCGCGCGGTCGAACACGGCCGCCCCGGTCAGTGCGGCTTGGTAATCAGGCGTCATCGGTTCTCCTCGACCGTGACCATCGACCGGTGGGCGTCGGGGACGATCAGCACCGCGTCGGCCGCGGCGACCAGCCGTTGCAGCTCGGACGGCTTGCTGATCGGCGTGGCGAACAGTTCCTCGACCACATCATCCGGGTAGCCGCTGGCCAGCACCAGGCTGGCCCGCTTGGCGGCGTAGGCCCACAGGTGGCACCCCGCCCAGTCGGCCGGCTTCAGGGCCGCCAGCCGCTTGTACGCCCCCTGCGGGCCGTCCTGCCGCCGGAGCAACTCCGCCCCCTCGCCGAGGGCCGGGGCGGCGTCGGTCAGGACGGCCACCCGCCCGCCCTTCTTCACCACCCGTGCCCCGCACGCGGCCGCCTTCGCCAGGTCCAGGAACGTGATCCGGTCGGGGTCGCCGGAGACGGCCGCGATGACCAGGTCCGGCTCGCCGGCCACCGTCCCCCGCCACCGGGCGTCCTGCCGGCGGACGCCCTCGGCCCCGCTGTCGAGCAGCCCGGCCACCACCTCCTGCACCGTCCCGCCGGCCCCCTCGATCACCTGGACCAGGAACGGCGTGCCCAGTAACCAGGCGATCTCGTGGGCCTCGGCCGACGGCCCGCTCGGTGCCTCGCCGGTCACCTGCCCGGCGGCCGCCGCCCGCAACTCCTCGTCGGCCAGCCCCGGGAAGACGGCCGCCTCGGCCCCGGCGTAGCCCGTCACCGGGTCGTACCCGCGGCCGGTCAGGAGGACGTTGAAGTCGGCCTCGACCAGCGTCCGGTTCAGGTACACCCGCCGGCCGGCCTTGGTCGTCGCCAGGTACGCCAGCTTGGCCCGGTCGGCCGGGTGGTGCGTCTCGGCGGTGACATCGGCGTACTCGTCGGGCAATTCGTCGATCCAGTCCTGCCGGCCGTCGGGTGGGGTCAGGACGGTGACGGCCGCCGGCCCGATCCTGGCCGTCCGCAGGTGGTCCAGCACCCCGGCCAGCAGCTCCGCGGCCTCGGGCAATTCGGGGTCGAGAACGACCGTCACACGGTCATCCGGCGTTAAGGCCCGCCGCAGCGGCTCGAACCCGTGCGGCTTCTCCAGGGCCGCCCGGACCAGCTCCCGGCCGCCGGCCGTCGGCACCGACGGGATGGCCGCCCGCCGCAGCGGCACCGCCTTTTCCGGCGGTACGTCGACCGGCCAAACACCCAGCCCGACGGGGAGTTCCATATCGCCATTATACCGACCCCGCCTCCGGCTCGCTCGCACCGGAATCATTGGTTCCGGCCGACTCGCCCACCCCACGCCTGAACCAAATCACCCGTCCGGAAGAAACAGCGTCGGACCGACGCCGGCCCGGTTGCGGCCGGTTCGCCGCCGCCGGTAGAATGCCGATGCCCGCACGACCGCCCGGCCGTCATCCCTCCCGGAGGCCGCCATGCCGTCCGCCGACGCCCCCGTCCGGGGCCGCCTCCTCGTCGCCGGCGAGTGGGCCGCCCCCCGGGACGACTTCCCCAGCCGCAGCCCGGCGAACTTGGACGAGGTGGTCGGGGTCTTCCCCCGGGCCACCGCCGGCGAGGCGGCCGCCGCCGTCGACGCCGCCCGGGCCGCGTTCCCGGCCTGGCGCCGCACCAGCCGCGTCCTGCGGGCCGAGTGCTTCGACCGACTGGCCCAGCTCGTCAAGCGGGATACGGACTCGCTGGCCCGGCTGATGGCCCGGGAGTGCGGCAAGAACGTGACCGAGTGCCGGGCCGAGGTGGTCGAGGGGCTGCACATGGTGCAGTACGTCTTCGGCACCGGCCGGCTCCCCTACGGCGAGGTCATCGCCTCCGAGATCGCGGAAAAAGACGCCTACGTCCGCCGCAAGCCGTGGGGCGTCGTCGCCGTCATCACGCCCTGGAACTTCCCGTTCGCCGTCCCGCTCTGGATGCTCGGGCCGAGCCTGCTCGAAGGGAACACCTGCGTCTTCAAGCCGAGCGAGGACACCCCGGCCGTCGGCCAGCGGCTGGTCGAGCTGTTCGCCGAGGCCGGCTTCCCGCCCGGGACGGTGAACCTCGTCCACGGCGACGGCGGCACCGGCGAGGCCCTGGTCAAGAACCCCGGGGTGAACGTCGTCTGCTTCACCGGCAGCTACGAAGTCGGCCGGCACATCCAGGAAGTCTCGGCCGGCTTCCCGGACCGGATCGTCGCCGCCGAGATGGGCGGGAAGAACGCCGTCATCGTCTGCGAGGACGCCCGGTTCGACCTGGCGGTCACGGCCGGGATCGTGTCGGCGTTCAAGACGACCGGCCAGCGGTGCGTCTCGGCCAGCCGGGTCATCGTCCACGAGTCGCTGTTCGAGAAGTACGCCCAGGTGTACGCGGAGACCGCCCAGCGGCTGCGGTTCGGCGACCCGCTCGACCCCGGGAACTTCGCCGGGCCGGTGATCCATCAGGAGTCGGTCGAAAAGGTGTTGCGGTACAACGCCCTGGCCAAGGCGGAGGGGGCGACGGTCTTGGTCGAGGGCGGCGAGGTCCGTTCCGTCGCCGGGTCGAAGGGCTGTTACCTGTCGCCGTTCGTCTACCGGATGGACGCCAACGCCTCGGCCCGGGTGCTGCGGGAGGAGGTGTTCGGCCCGCACGTCGCCCTCGTCCCGTTCAAGACCGACGAGGAGGCGGCGGCCATCTACAACGCGACCGAGTACGGGCTGTCGATGGCCGTCATCACCGAGGGCTACCGGCGGATGCGGTTCTTCCGGGACGAGTGCGAGTACGGGATGGGGTACGTCAACCTGCCGTGCATCGGGGCGGAGGTGCATCTGCCGTTCGGGGGGGTGAAGAAGAGCGGCAACGGCCACCCGTCGGCGGCCGCCCTGGTGACGGCCGTGACCCACCCGACGGCCTGGACGGTGAACCACGGGACCGAGATCAAGATGGCCCAGGGGCTGACCACCGCCATCGACGGGGGCCCGGCGTGACCGCCGACGAGTTCCGGGCCGCCCTGGCGGGCGAGTTTCCCGAGGTGGTCGCGGCGGTGACGCGGTACGAGGCCGGGTCGCTCCGCTGCGAGGTCGGCCGGTTCCGGACCTGCACCGAGGAGGCGATCGACGGCGGCCGACACTGGCTCGCCGAGCGGCACTTCCGGTTCGTGGAACGGGTACTGCGGGTGGCCGACCCCGCGGTGCGGAACGCCCTGGAGGTGTCGTACCTGGAGGACTTTGCCCTGGGCGAACACACCCCGGAGCGGCATCGGGTGGTGAAGGAGCGGATGCCGAAAGCCCTGCGCCGGGTCTTGATCGGACACCACGAGTGGTGGGAATAGGCCGGGTGGACGACTCTGGTGGGAGGCGGCGATGGTGAAGCCGAAGGAGATCGCCGAGATCGCGCTGGCCCTGTGGTATCTCCCGGCCGAGAAGGTCGCGGAGGTGGGCGAGCTGGTCCGTCAGCTCCGCCGCGAGCACGGGCTTCCCGAGCCGGTCGACGACAGCGACGACCTGGACGAGACCGCCCGCCGGGACATCGCCCTGGCGACCTTCCGGCGGTTCGAGGCCGAACATCCGGACGAAGACTGGGGGACGGATTACGCAGCCCTCCGAGGTCAGCCATGCCCGCCCCCGGCGACGTGATCCTGGTCGACTTCCCCGGGGTGCAGGGCTACAAGCCCCGGCCGAGCGTGGTCGTCTCGTCGGACTTGTACCACACCACCCGGCCGGATGTGACCGTCGGGTTGTGTACTACCCAGCTCCGGTCGGCCACCGGCCCGACGGACTACGTGTTGCAGGACTGGTCGGCCGCCGGCCTGCACGTCCCGACGGCGTACCGCTGCTTCTTCGCTTCCGTGCCGGTGGCCGAAGTCCTCGCGTTCATCGGCCGGCTGACCGACCGTGATTGGGCCGAGGTCCAGGCCCGGCTCCGGCTGGCGATCGCCGTCGCCTGACCGCGGCCCGGCTTGACGGCCCCGGCCGGCGGCGTCACACTCCCGGTTCGGACTCCGGGTCGGGCGTCGGAACGGGGGGTCACGGATGATCCGCGGGCTGTTGCGGCGGGCGTGGGACACGCTCAAGGGCTGGGTCGAGGGCGACCGGCCGGTGCCGATCCCGGCCGTCCTGGCCCGGAACTACCTGTCGGGGCAGGGGATCGAGGTCGGGGCCCTGCACAACCCCCTGCGGCTGCCCCGCCGGGCCACCGCCCGGTACGTCGACCGCCTGCCGGTGGCCGAGCTGCGGCGGCAGTACCCCGACCTGGCCGCCCTGCCGCTGGTGGACGTTGACATCGTCGCCGACGGCGAGTCCCTGGCGGCCGTGCCCGACGGGTCGCAGGACTTCGTGGTCGCCAACCACTTCCTCGAACACTGCGCCGACCCGATCCGGGCGCTGACCAACTTCCTCCGGGTGGTCCGGCCGGGCGGGGTGGTGTACCTGGCCGTCCCGGACAAGCGGTTCACCTTCGACCGGGACCGGCCGGTCACCCCGCTCGGGCACCTGCTCGACGACCACGCCCACGGCCCGGAGCGGAGCCGCCGCGGGCACTACCTGGAGTACGCCCGGCTGGTCCACAAGTGTCCGACCGAGGCCGAGGTCTATGGCGTGGCCGAAGATTTGATGCGGAAGGACTTCAGCATCCATTTCCACGCCTGGACCCAGCGGGAGATGTTAGAATTACTCGTCTGGCTCCAGGGGCGGGTGGGGTTCGACGTGGAGGCGGCCGTGAAGAACGGCCACGAGATGATTTTCGTCCTTCGGAAGCACGCCGCGGCCGAACCCCTCGCCGCCGCGGCCTAAACCCCGGCCGGTCGCCGGGGGAGGTACACCATGTGGCTCTTCGACGACCGGACGGTCCCGCACATCCGGACGCCCCTGCCGGGGCCGCAGGGGGCCGGGCTGCTCGCCCGCGACGCCGAGTACGTCTCCCCGTCGTACACCCGGGCCTACCCGCTGGTCGTCGCCCGCGGCAGCGGCTGCGTCATCGAGGACGTGGACGGCAACCTGTTCCTCGACTTCACCGCCGGGATCGCGGTGAACGCGACCGGGCATTGTCATCCGGAAGTCGTCGCCGCCATCAAGGACCAGGCCGACAAGCTGCTCCACATGAGCGGCACCGACTTCTACTACCGGCCGCAGATCGACCTGGCGGAACGCCTGGCGAAGGTGGCCCCGGGGCCGTCGCCGAAGAAGGTGTTCTTCACCAACAGCGGGGCCGAGGCCCTGGAGGCCGCACTTAAGTTGTCCCGCTGGCACACCCGGCGGAACCGGGTCGTCGCCTTCTTCGGGGCGTTCCACGGCCGGACCTACGGGGCCATGTCCCTGTCCGGGTCGAAGCTCGTCCACCGCCGGGGCTTCTCGCCGCTGGTCCCCGACATCCACCACGTCGAGTTCCCGCGGACGTGTCCCGAAGGCGGCCGGTGCGCCGGCACCTGCCGGCTGATCGAAGACATCGGCGAGACGATCTTCCGCCGGGTCGCCCCGCCGGAAGAGGTCGCGGCCATCTTCGTCGAGCCGATCCAGGGGGAGGGCGGCTACCACCCGATCCCGGCCGGCTGCCTGACGGCCCTCCGCGAGCTGTGCGACCGCCACGGCATCCTGCTGGTGGTCGACGAGGTCCAGTCGGGGATGGGCCGGACGGGTAAGATGTTCGCCGTCGAACACTACGGCGTCGAGCCGGACATCGTCTGTTCGGCGAAGGGGATCGCCAGCGGGATGCCGCTCGGGGCGATCATCGCCAAGGCGAGCGTGATGGACTGGCCCAGCGGCAGCCACGCCAGCACGTTCGGCGGCAACCCGGTGTCGTGCCGGGCAGCCCTGGCGACCATCGACCTGCTCGAACGCGAGTACATGGCCAACGCGACCGCCCGCGGCGAGCAGCTCCGGGCCGGCCTCCGCCGCCTCGCGGAACGCCATCCGGTCCTGGCGAACGTCCGCGGCCTGGGGCTGATGACCGCGGTGGACGTGCTGGCCCCGGCCGACCGGGACGGGGTGATCGACCGGGCGTTCGCCCGCGGGCTGCTCCTGCTCGGCTGCGGCGAGCGGGCCATCCGCTTCTGCCCGGCGTTGTGCGTCACGGCCGACCAGGTGGAAACCGCCCTCGGTCTCCTCGACGACATCCTGACGACCGCCCGGCCGACGCCGGCGGCCGACACGACCCCGCCGGACATGCAGCCCGAAGAGGTCACGGCGGGGGCGTAGTCCAGTCCGGTTTGACCCGGCCGGGGGAATTGGGTAAAAGGACCCCGTGACGGGGCCGGAGGGCTGCCCCGGGTTTGCCAGTCTGCCACCCCGCGGGTTCAGGATGACCACACTGCTCGTCACCGGCGGGTGCGGGTTCATCGGGTCGAACTTCGTCCGCCACCTGCTGGCCACCGACCCGGCCGTGTCGGTCGTCAACCTCGACGCCCTGACCTACGCCGGGAATTTGGCCAACCTCGCCGACCTGGCCGGCCACCCCCGCTACCGGTTCGTCAAGGGCGACATCACCGACCGCGGCGCGGTCCGGGCGGCGATGCGGGGCGTCGCCGACGTGATCCACTTCGCGGCCGAGAGCCACGTCGACCGGAGCATCCAGGACAGCGGGCCGTTCGTCCGGACCAACGTGATCGGGACGCAAATCCTGCTCGACGCGGCCCGCGAGGCGGGGGTGAGGAAGTTCGTCCAGGTCTCGACCGACGAGGTGTACGGCAGCCTCGGGCCGGACGGGTACTTCACCGAGGAGACCCCGCTCCACCCGAACAGCCCGTACTCGGCCTCGAAGGCCGGGGCCGACCTCCTGGCCCTGGCCTACCACCACACCTTCGGCCTGCCGGTCGTCGTCACCCGCTGCTCGAACAACTACGGCCCGTACCAGTTCCCGGAGAAGCTGATCCCGCTGTTCGTCACGAACCTGTTGAACGACGAGCCGGTCCCGGTCTACGGCGACGGGCTGCAAGTCCGCGACTGGATTCATGTGCTCGACCACTGCACCGGGGTCGAAGCCGCGTGGCGGCGGGGCCGGCCGGGCGAGGTGTACAACTTCGGCGGCCGGTGCGAGAAGACCAACCTGGAGCTGACCCACACCCTGCTGGAGCTGCTCGGCAAGCCGAAGTCCCTGATCCGGTACGTCAAGGACCGGCCCGGCCACGACCGCCGGTACGCCATCGACTGCTCGAAGGCCGAGCGGGAGCTGGGGTGGTCGCCGAAGGCCACCTTCGACCGGGGGCTGACGGAGACGATCGCCTGGTACAAGGGGAGCGCCGGCTGGGTGGCCGGGATCATGACCAAGGACTACCTACGGTACTACGAGAAGCAGTACGGGCAGTTGGCTTGATCGTAGGGTGGGTCCGGGCGGTCGGTACGACCGCCGACCCACCGGGGGATGCTGGTGGGTCGGCGGTCGTA
>JAIEQN010000851.1 GCA_019747685.1 Gemmataceae bacterium | reverse complement strand
CCGGCCGGGCCGAACGAGTCGCGGGCCGCCGACATCACCTACGCCCCGCCGGGGGAGGGCCGGCCGTACCCGGCGGCGGCCGAGGCCCTGTTCAGCCGGATGGCCGTGGGGTGGGCGACGGCCGCGACGATGGGGCCCCGGCCGGTGGCCGATGCCGTGGGGATGGCGATCACCCGCCGCCCGGGTGCGGGCTTGTTGGCCCACTCGGGCCGGGGGAGCCGGTCCGCCAGCGGCCACTACCAGCGGGTGCCTTCGGCGGGGGGGCTCGTGTGCAGCATGAGCGGGGTCGGCCGGTGCTGGGACAACGCCCCGGTCGAGTCGTTCTCCGGGAGCCCGAAGCCGGAGCTGGCCCCGGGCGCGGCGCCCGCCGCCCGCGACCCGGCGCGGGCGGCGATCTTCGAGTACCTGGAGGCGTTCCACAACCGCCCCCGCTCGCACTCCTCCCTGGGGTTCATATCCCCGGTCGAGTTCGAGCGGGCGTGCAACCAGACCCACCGCTAACTCCGCGCCCATTTTCCTTGGGCAAGGCCATGGCGATACCCTCCGGGATACACCGCCGGGCCGGGGTAGAACCCGCCCAACCCGACGCCCGACTGGGTGTAGAAGCCGCCGAGGCTAAACCCCGGCGTCGAGTAGAACCCGCCGAGACCGAGTCCCGGCGTACTCGCCGGGTAGCCGCCACCGACGACTGCGGCCGGCGGGTAGGTCGGAACGACGTGGTAGTGACCGCGGTGCGGAACCACGGTCCGGAACTGGGCGGAGGCGGAGCCGGCCGCGAGGCAGACCGAGGCGAAGGCCGCCGCCGCAATGGCTGCGAGCTTCATGCCGGCACTCCTGGTGGTGCGGGGCCGGGAGAGGCAACTCGTCGGAGGGCGCCCCGCACGAGAAGGACGGTTCCGGTCGTACGACTTGCGTCACGGGAAAAGGCGGTCGTGACAAGTTCAAGATGCGACTCCCCTGACGGCGAGCCGATCGCCACGGCCGCCCAGCCGGTTATCCGCTTAGAAGCCCTGACAAAACCCTGGTTCACCCCCGGTTTTCAAGGCGATTTCGGGGTTTTGGCAGAGCTTCTTAGGTGTCCGAGGTGTGAACGTTGAGCCCCGCTCAGGCTCCCTCCGGTTCAAGGTGGCAGAGTGGCAATCCCCGAGCCCTTCGTGTATGGGGCTTCGTTGGTCCTGCCGCCCCCTCCCGTCACCGTCGGCCGCCGTCGCGGGGGCGCACCGTCGTGCCACCCCGCGACGGCGGCCGACGGTGACGGGTGACAGGATTTAAGCAGATGGGGGCTGTTGCCACGGGGGCGAACGCCCTTGCAGAAGGCACCGTCGATGGGGAACTGGGGCTACCGCGGAGTAATCCTCGAGCCCCCTCGCTGTACTGTGTTATAGACCTCGGTCCGTTGCCTTCGCCTTGCACCTCCGGCATGGTGTCCCCGTGGACCTCGACTCCTACCTCGCCCGAATCGGCTACGCCGGCGACCGCACCCCGACGCTCGACGCGCTCCGGCGGGTGGTGCTCGCGCACGCCTGCGCAGTCCCGCTCGAGAACTTGGACGTCCTCCTCGGCCGCGGGGTGTCGCTGTCGGACGCCGACGTCGAGCGGAAGCTCGTGCACGACCGCCGCGGCGGGTACTGCTTCGAGCAGAACTCGCTCCTGCTCCGGGCGCTCTCCGCCATGGGGTTTGCCGCGACCCCGCTCTCGGCCCGGGTGCGGCTTAAAGCCCCGCGGGAGTTCGTTCCGCCACGGACTCACCTGTTCCTCCGGGTCGACATCGAGGGCATCCCGTGGCTCGCCGACATCGGCATCGGGAGTCTGAGCCCGACGGCGACGCTTAGGCTTGACCTCTTTGACCTCGAACAGCCCACACCCCACGAGCCCCGACGGATCGTCCGCGAGGAGCGTGTCCCGTTCCCACGCTACTTCCACCCGGCAAGGCTCGGCGACGACTGGGCCGACGTGAACGAGTTCACGCTGCAGGAGATGCCGCCCATCGACCGCGAGCTCGGCAACTGGTGGACGAGCACGAGCCCGAACTCGAAGTTTCGCCAGAATCTCTTGGTGGCACTCGCCCGCCCGGACGGCACGCGGCTGTCGGTCTTGAACCGCGAGTTCACCCACCGCCGCGGGGCGGACGTGCTCGAGCGGCTCGAGCTCGCCGACAACGACCACGTGCTGGCCGTGCTGGGCGAGCGGTTCGGCCTCTGGCTTCCCGCCGGCACCCAGGTCCCCATTCCGACAGGACCAACAGCCGCCCTTCGGTGACCCCTTGGGCAGCACCTCGCCACCGGTTCGGGATGCCCGGGCCTATCGGTCTTGGGCCGGGAGAAACAGCCTCATCCCCCGTCCCGGAACGAGGTGGTCCAGGTGGCCCGACGCCTTCCCGTCCGTCGTCCGGACGTGCATGTGGGTGGAGCTGTCGTGGTGGGTGAACACCCCGGCGTGCTTCTTCGAGAAGAAGCCTACGACCCCGATGTCGGCGTGCTCGAGTGCCACCGGGACCTTGACCTTGGCGTGCTCCTCCACGTTGTGCGGACGGTTGTCGGTCTTGTTGAGTAGGTGGAGGGTTACCTTTTCCGCAGCCCCCTTGAGGACAAACGGAAACGGCCGGTCGGTCGGCACCCCGGCTTTCCTGGCCGCTTGAAAGACGTAGTCCTCGAGCTCGGCCAGTGTGGTGAGTCCGTCCGGGAGCGGCACGTCGACCCACCGCGGCACCTGGGCGTAGACCAGAAAGCAGGCCTTACCCTTGAACTCGCCCGAGGTCACTACCTTTCCGTTAACCCAGCGGGCGAGCGACGCCTTTCCGTCGAAGATGGTGACCTCGGCCGTTAACCCCCTCAAACGGCCCGACCGCGTAGAGGTGCGGCAGGTCGGATAGCGACGACAGGTCGACCCGGCCGGTCAAGTCACCGTCACGGACGACCTTCCGCTGCTCTCCCACCCAGAGGACCTCCCCGGGCTTTCCGAGCGGGAGCTTTTCTTCCGGCGGACCACTCCCGTGCAGAACGACGCCGGTCCCGAGCGCGAACCAGGCGATGATCAGGAGCATGGATAGCGCCTCCCAGAAGGAAAGTCACTCACGCGTTAAGCCGGCTAGCCCCGCGGCCGTGGCAGTGCCGGGCAGGTAGAGTCTCGTGCCCGACGCCGCCACATGGTACGACTCCCCCGTGCGATTGGTTCAACCCCCCCAACCGACACGGCCGATAAAGCCGAACGGAGGCGGCCTGCGCCGGTCGGAGGTCAAGGAACGAAGCCGGCCATGGCGAACTTCTGCCAAGCAAGACACTACGGGCGACACCTCGCGTGGGCAGTTGCGACGCTCACGACGGCGGTGGGGTGCTCCACGTCCCCACGGGCAAGGGAACCGTACGCCTTACCCTCGCCCCCGATTGTCGCCCCTGCCATCCCCGTTATCTCCCGCGAGCCGTTCGCCTCAGCCACCCCGACCGCGGGGATTCGGCAGGTTCAAGCCGTCGAACCCGTGCGGTCCCCGTCGTTCGGCGCCGAGCTCACACCCGACGCGGTCATCGCCCAGGTGCTGGAGCGAAACCCTACCCTCGCCCAGATGGCGGCGGCCGTCCACATGGCCGCCTCCCGCTACCCGCAGGTGACCTCGCTCGACGACCCGACGTTCTCGAGCTGGGTGGCCCCGGCGAGCCTCGGCTCGAACAAGGTAAACGACTCGGCTCGGTTCGAGCTGTCCCAGAAGTTCCCCTTCCCGGGTAAGCGAGAACTGCGGGGCGACCAGGCCCAAGCCCAAACAGCGGCCGCGGGCTTTGAACTCGAGGACGCAAAGCTAAAGCTCGTCGAGAGCGTCCGGGCGGCCTACGCCGAATACTTCCTCGCCGTCCGGGCCCTTGAGGTGAACGACGAGGGCTTAAAGCTCTTGGGCGAGTTCCGCCGGAACGCCGAGACCCGCTACCAGACCGGCCAGGGGCCGCAGCAGGACGTGCTCCAGGCCGATGTCGAGGTCGGCCGGCAGCGCGAGGCCCGGTTGGGGCTCGAGCGCGCCCGGACTGTGGCGATCGCGCGGCTCAACACCTTGATGAGCCTTCCGCCCGAGGCCCCGCTCCCGCCGCCCGCCAAAAAGCTTAAGGACCCGCTCCCGCTCCCGGGTGTCCCGGAGCTCCGGGCGAGAGCCCTCTCCCGCCGGCCGGACCTTGAGGCCTTGAAGGCGAAGATCGCCTCCGACCAGGCGGCCCTCGCCCTGGCCCAGAAGGAGTACTACCCGGACGTCGAGGCCATGGCCGCCTACGACTCCTTCTGGCAGGCGGCCGACGACCAGCAGCGGCTTCGGCCCCAAGTCGGGTTGCGGCTGAACCTCCCGTTTCGGACCGGGAGGCGCGACGGGGCGGTGTCAGAGGCCAGCGCCCAGCTCGCCCAGCGCCGGGCAAGCCTCGCCCAGCAGGAGAACGAGGTGGCGTTCTCCGTCCAGGAGACCCACGCCCAGGTCAGGGAGAGCGAGCAGGCGATCAAGCTCTACGCCGAGACGATCCTCCCGGCCGCACGCGAGAACGTGAAGTCCGCCCAGACCGCCTACGTCACCGGTCGCGTCCCGTTTCTCACCCTCGTCGAGGCCCAGCGGAGCTTGGTCAACCTCCGGGACCGGGCGTACCTGGCCGCGGCCGACTACGAGCGGAGGGTTGCGACCCTCGAGCGGGTCGTGGGCGGAACTCTGAGCTCACCCACGGGCGCGCCCGCTGTCCCGCTCCCAACTCCCCGGCCGGCGAAGGGCGGTCAGTAGACGACCGTGAACCCGCCGTCTGGCTTGGCGAACACCGCCACCAGGCTCCAGGCCGGCACGCCCTCGGCACGGCCTTGAACGGCGGTCGGCCGGCCCTCCTTGTCGAACACCTGCCAGGCGACCGCCCCGCCCCTCCCCCAGCTCGTCCCCTCGGTCCAGGCGAGAATCGTCTCGCCGCGGGCGTTCACGGCGACGGCCGGGTGCTTCTGGCCCTTGCCCGCCCCGGGCGGGGTGAGCTTCCCCGACGGCTTCCCGGTCTTTTCGTCGACGTGCGCGAGGTAGACCTGTCCGGCGGTCTCCCACGCTAGCCGGACGCCGCCGTCGCCCTCGGCCAGCGCGTAACTACTCATCGGACAAACCCCGACCGTCCAGCCGTGGACGTCCTCCCCGGTGAAGCTCCTCCCCTTGTCGCGGGAGACGAGCAGGTAGGTGTCGCGGTTCACCTTCTCGGTCGCCGACCGGTAGGCGACGTAGAGTGTGCCGTTGCCGTCCACGTAGGCTTTCAGGCCGCAGCAGCCGCACGCCCCGGTCGGCTCCTTGAACGCGGGCGTCTCGGCGGTGAACGTCCTCCCCTCGTCTTCGGAGCGGGCCACCCACACCCGTCGGTTGGCCTCCCCGTGCCCGTCCGGGCCGCCGGCGTGCCAGGCGACGTAGACGGTTCCGCCGTCGTCGGCCGCGACCGACCCGCCGCCGTCCAGCCCGAAGGCCTTCGTGATGACGTTCCGCTCGGGCTCGAACCCCTTTCCGTCTTCGGCCATCCGGGTGTAGAGGAGCGGGGTTTCCTTCCCGGACTTCCCGGCCCCGTCGGCGTCCCCCACCCCGAACCAGGCGACGTGCACCCGGCCGTTCTTGCCCAGCGCCAGGTGCGCCCCGCGGATGTTCCCGACGGCGATGGCGTTCGGCCGGTGGTTCACCGGGACGGGCTCGGAGAACTTCCCGTTGGCTTCGGACCGGGCGTAGAAGAGGCGGCCGGCCTTGGGGTCGCCTGTGAAGTAGACCAGGTGGACGGTCCCCTTCCGGTCGACCGCGACCTGGGGCTGGATGCCCCCGTCCGGGACCCGGAGCGTCGTCACCTGGCCTTCACCAGCGGGTGCCGCCGCGCGGGCTTCCAGCACAGCGGGGGCGAAGAAGACAGCGGCCCCCACCGCGAGGGCGGCCAAACGGTTCGCGTGGGTCGACACGTCGTACTCCCTTCGAGCTTTCGGCGGTTAACGAAACGGACTCGGCACCGGTGCCGCGCGCCTTCGCCTACACTGCCACGGTGACGAGCAAGTAGGTCGCGGGGATGGTGGTCACGTCACGGTTCGGGCTTCTGTTCTGGCTCTCGAACAGGGCCACGAGCTCCTGTTCGAGGTCGGCCGCCCGGCCGGCCCGCCCCGCCGCATCGAAGGCGTTCATCGTGGGCCCGTAGTAGTCCCGAAACGCCGCCACGAACCCGCCCGGCGTGCCCGGCGAGTGGAACGTCCAGGTCGCCCGGGAGAAGGTGATGTTCTCCTTCGGGACGCCCGCCGCCGTGAACCGCTCGACGACGGTGCCCTCGACCCCCCACGTCATCGGGCTCACAAACCCCTCCGGGGGCGGCGGCGAGTAGGCGGAGCTGACTTTCAAGACCTGCGCCACGAGCGTCGGGTCGCCCGGGATCCAGTTCCCCATCACGACGCGGCCGCCGGGCCTGGTGACCCGCACCATCTCGCGTGCCACGTCGAGCGGCCGGGGGGCGAACATCGCCCCGAACATGCTCACGACGAGGTCAAAGGCGTGGTCCGAAAGCCCTACGAGGTCGGACGCGTCGCCCTCCTGGAAGCGGCAGTTACCGAGGCCGAGTGCCGCCGCCCACCGGTTTCCAGACTCGACCAGTTTTCGGGCGATGTCGACGCCGACGACGTCCGCCCCGAGCTTTGCCGCGGGGATCGCCGTCGTCCCGTCGCCACAGCCCAGGTCCAGGACCTTTAAGCCCGGTGTAACTCCGAGCCGTCTCACGAGCTCCTCGCCGCTCTCGCGCATCGTGTCTGCGATGCGGGTGAAGTCGCCTTTTTCCCAGAGTGCCTTGTTCGGATTCATCGGCTCACCCCTCCAGCCGGGAGTTCGTCCGCGAGCGGAAGGTCGCGGCTGACCCCTTCGTGCTTCTGCTTCTCCTCTTGGAGTTTTAACCACCGGGCGCGTCTGACCCAGTAGAACCGGACCGGGAGGAACAGGTCCACGACCTCGTCCGAGATGAGTAAGCCCCCCAGGACCGGGAGCGCCATCGGGGCCAGGACCTCCCCCCCGACCCCGGAAGCAAACACCATCGGGAAGATGGCGACGATCGCCACCCCCTCCGTTAGGAGCTTGGGCCGGAGCCGGTGGACGGCGCCCTCGATCACCGCGTCTTTCAGCTCGTCCAACGACTTGATGCCCTCCAGGCCGCCTCGCTTCTCGATGGCTTCGCGGAGGTAGACGAGCATGATGATCCCGGTCTCGGTCGCCATCCCGAAACACGCGATGAACCCCACCCAGACGGCGACGCTGAAGTCGACCGGGGGCGAGTCCCACCCGTAGACCACCTTCGGGAACAGGTAGAGGAAGAACGCCCCGCCGGCCAAGGCCTCGGGCACGGCGAGCATCATGAGGACGGCGTCGGCGAGGTCGTGGTAGGTGAGGTAGAGGATGAGGAAGATGACCAGGATCACCGCCGGGAAGACGACCTTCAACGTCTGTGCGGCCCGCTCCTGGTGCTCGAACTCCCCGGCCCAGGCGACGTGCACCCCCTCCGGGAGCTTTACCTTCTGCTCGACGACCCGCCTCGCCTCCTCGACGAAGCCCACGGCGTCCCGGCCGCGGACGTTTAGGGTCACGTAGTTTAAGAGCCGGCCGTTCTCGCTCTTCACGACCGCCGGGCCTTCGACGATCCGCACGTCGGCCACCGACGCCACCGGGATGAGCGGGCGGCCCTTCGCCGCGTGCCCGGGGACCGCGGCGTGACCGGCCTTGGCCCCGTCGAGGGTCAGGGTCTGCGGCCCGGCTTGTTCCCCCATCGCCGGCCGCCCAACCCGGGCGGAGCCTGAAACGAGGAGCCGCTTCACCGCCTCCTCGTCCTCCCGGCTCGCCCGGGCATACCGGATGCGGACCGGGAACCGGTCCCGCTTCTCCACCGTCTGCGTCACGACCCGGCCGCCGAGGGCGAGCTCGATCTCGGTCTCGACGTCCTCGACCGTCACCCCGTAGCGGGCCGCCTTGTCGCGGTCGATGGTGACCTCCAGGTAGCCCTTCCCCATGATCGGGGCGGCTACGACGTCCCTCGCCCCGGGGACGGGTTTGACGGCGGATTCGATCTCCTTACACACCCGGTCGACGGTGGCCAAGTCGGGCCCGAACACCTTGATGCCGATGTCGGTCCGGACCCCGGTCGAGAGCATCTCGATGCGGTTGATGATGGGCTGGGTGAAGATGTTCGACCACCCGGGGACCTGGAGCACCCGGCCGAACTCGTCGTCGACCAAGTCCCCCTTCGGGCCGCCCTGGCGGGGCCACAAGAACACCCGCTCCTTGAACGGCCCCTCGGCCTCCGCCCGAAGCTCCCCGAACGGGGCAAACGCCGCGGCGTCGTGGGGCTTTCCGAGCCGGACGTTCATCGACTCGCGCGCATACGCCTCCGACTCTCTGCCGTGTTCTGCGGTGCCAAGGAGCCCCACATTTTTGCCGCCGGCCACGAGCTCGTCGATGGCGTACCAGGTAAAGCTCTCGGTCCCCCGGTCGAAGAGCTCCCAGTTCACCTGGCGCACCCGCTCCCGCCAGAGCTCACTTCTCCTCCCCTCGGTCGCGGCGAGTACGGCCGAGGCGAGCGTCGGCCGCTCCCCGCCCGCGGCTGCGCGGAGTTTCGTTAAGACCGCTGAAAAGGTCGACTCCGTGAGCGCCAAGGCCGCGGCCGGCTCAGTGATGACCTCCTTCTGATGAAGGTGGTCGGCCACCTTCCGCTGGAGGCGGCTCACCACCTCAAGCGCCGGGCTCCGGGCGAGCCGCTGACCTTCGTCTAGAGCAAGACTCGTCGAGAGCTCTCCTACCACCCGCTCCTCGGCCTCGGCCGAGAGCCCCACGAGGTGTCCGCCCGCCCGCATGCGCGCGAGCGCCTCGGTCACTACAAACCGGGTGAGGACGGAAGAAAGCTCCCGCTCGAACGCGGCGTAGCGGGAACTTGCGAGCTCCCGCATCGACTCGTCGAACCGCTCCAGGGCCTTCTGGGCCGCTTCGTTCACCAGGTTGTCCCGGTCGTCCTCGTGCGGGGCGCGGGCGAGATACCCCCGGGCCTCAAGGAGCGACAGCACGTCCCGCGTCTGCCGCTCGGCGTCGGGGAACCGTAAGACGCGCTTGGGCCAGAACTCGCGGGGGCGAAAGTTGATGAAGGTTTCCACCATGTCGAGCGGGGCGGGGTCGGTCGGCGTGTCGGCCCGGCCGCTCTTCCCGACGACGGACTCCACCTCTGGGAACCCTCGAAGCAGCGCGTCCCGGGCCTTTAAGTCGTCGGCGGCTTGAGTGACGCTCACCCGCGGGACGGTGACCGGCATGTCGAGCGCCGAGCCCTCATCCAGGGCCGGCATGAAGGTGACGCCGATCTTCGGGAAGTGGTAGGCCACGAGCGCAAGGGCCGTGAGCGTCACAAGCGACGCCGCCTGCGAGCCCACCCCGCGGGTGAACTTCACGGTGAGGAGCGTCACGACGCCAAAGGTCACGAGAAACATCGCCCGCCACGCGGCTTCCGACGCCCCTAACCCCACCAGCGCCTGAACGGGAAAGAGCCCGGCGGCGAGGATCAGGAGCGCCGCGAACGCCCACATGACGAGGTTTCGTTTGGGGAGCGCCCAGGTGAGGAGCGGCTTGTAGATGCGGATAAAGCTCCGGACGATCCGGTTGTCCTCTTCGCTCTTTAGCCGCCCCCGGAGGAAGGAGGGGATCAGGGCCGGGACCACCGTGACCGAGATGAGGGCGACGCCGAGAAGGGCAAAGCTCTTGGTGAAGGCGAGCGGGTGGAAGTACTTCCCTTCGCGCCCCGAGAGCATGAACACCGGGACGAACGACAGGAGCATGATGAGGACGGAGAAGAAGATAGGCCGGCCCACCGTGCGGCACGCCCGGATGACGATCTCGCGGGTGTCGCCCGTGACTTTTCGGTCGCCGAAGTGCTCCTTTAACTGGTGGGTCGCGTTCTCCACCATCACGATGGCCTGGTCGACCAGGATCCCAATCGAGATCGTGATGCCGGCGAGCGACATGATGTTGGCCTGGATGTCAACGATGCCGAGCCGCCGGAGGACGAACATGAGGAGAAACGAGAAGAGGACCGACAAGGGGAGCGTCACGCAGATGACGAAGGCGCTTCGGACGTGGACGAGGATGAGGAGGATGGCGACCGAGGCAATGGCCATCTCGTGCCACATGACTTCTGCCAGCGTGTGGATGGCCCCGGTGATGAGCCGCGTTCTGTCGTAGGCCGGGACGACCTGCACGCCTTCCGGGAGCCCGGGTTGTAACTCCTGGATCTTCTCCTTCACGCGCCTCGTGACGGCGAGCGGGTTCTCCCCGTGCCGCATGAGGACCACCCCGCCCACGACCTCGCTCCCGTCCTTCTCGAAGACGCTCCGTCGGAACTGGGTGCCGAGCTGGACGGTGGCGACCGTCCGGACGTAGATCGGGGTTCCGTTCACCTCCTTGATGACGGTGTTCTCGATGTCACCCTTGTCCCGGATCCAGCCCACGCCCCGGACCAGGTACTCGGCGTTGTTCTTCTGGATGACGCCGCCGCCGGCCGGCTGGTTACTCTTCGAGACGGCCGAGTAGAGCTCCCCGACCGTCACCCCGTAGGCTCGAAGCGTCTCGGGCTCGACATCCACCTGGTACTCAAGCGGCGTGCCGCCGACCGGGGCGACCTCGGCGACGCCGGCGGCCGCGTTTAACTGTGGTGCGATGTAGAACTTGTTCAAGGCCCAGAGCCGGCCCGGGTCGACCGGGTGGTCCGAGGAGGGTTCCACCGTGTACCAGAAGATCTGGCCCAGGGCCGTCGCGTCCGGGGCCAGGTACGGCACCACCCCCTGGGGGAGAAAGCCCGGGGCCTGCGTCAGGCGTTCGAGCACCCGTTGCCTGGCGAAGTAGAAGTCGGTCCCCTCCTCGAAGATAAGGGTGATCATCGAGAAGTTGAACTCGCTACTCGACCGCACCGCCTTGATGCCGGAGAGCCCCTGGAGGCGGAGCGACAAGGGGTAGGTGACCTGGTCCTCGATCTCGCGGGGGGAACGCCCGGGCCAGTCGGTGAAGACGATGACCTGGTTCTCGGACAGGTCCGGGATGGCGTCGACCGGGGTGTTGAGCGTGGCGTAGACCCCGGCCACGGCCAGCGCCGCGGCCACGGCCAACACCAAGAACCGGTTCCTGACGGACGCCTCAATCAGCTTCTCGATCATCTGTGTCCCCCGCTCTCCCTTACCCGCCGACGCTAGCGCTTCTTGAGTTCCGTCACGACGTACTTTCCGCCCTCGTGCCTCACCTTCCCCGACACCGCGTCCCCGGCCTTAACGCCCGAAAGCACCGATTCGCTTTCGGCCGAGAACTCCATCGTCATCGCCTTCATGAGCCCCGGGATGTCCTGGTGGTCGAGCGTCACCGCCTTCTTCCCCGGGTCGACCGACACCACCGTCCCGGTCACGTCGTAGACCTTTCCCGCGTCCTTCTCCGAGGAGCCCGACGGGCCCTGGCAGCCGGCGAGGCCGACGAGCGCGGCGAGGAGCACGGCCGGAAGATGGGTCATTAAGGTCGCTTTCATGTGTGTCCTTTTCAGCCGGTGGGTTACTTCTTCGGAAACTTTCCGTCGTTAAAGAGGGAGACCTTTTGGAGCATCTCCACGGGCTTTTTCTCAACCGACTTCGTGCACCCCTTGCAGCAGACGAACACGTCCGAGCCCGACACGGCGAGCTTCACCGGGACGCCCATCGACCCGAGCCGCTCGTCGGACACCGGGCACAACCGCTGCCGCTCGGCCTTCATCCGGTCGGCGGCGGGGAGCTTTGCGAGCTCGGCCCGGATCTTGGCCTCGTTTGCGTCGGCGGGCCCGTGCTTTCCGGCCTTAAGCCCCTCGGCCTTGGCGAGCACCTTCTCGGGCTCCGCCGTCGCCGACTCGTTACACCCCGGGCAGCAGAGAAAGACCGTCTTCCCGTTCACCGTCACCTTGACCGGCTTTCCCATCGAGCCGAGCGCACTCCCGGGGAGAACCGGGCACTCCTTCTGGGCTTCGGCGAGGACCCGGTCCTCGGGCGGAAGCTTCGACAGGTTCTCCCGGACCGTGCGCTCGGCGTCCTCCGGGGTCGACGGCCGGACCGTCGACGCGGGCTTCCCGCCCCCGCCCGAACTCCCGCCGACGTAGATGGAGCCGGCCGCGGGGTTCAGCCGCGTCTCGGCGTCGACCAGGAACGATCCCGTCGTAACGACCGCCTGCCCCGGGGAGAGCCCCGACAGGACCGGGAAGAAGGTCACCCCTTGGGCGTCCGCCATCCGGGGCCCGAGCTCGACCTTTACCCCTTCAAACACCCCGGGCGACTCCTCCCGGTAGACGAGCTTCACGGCGCCGGTGTCGATGACGCTCCCCTCGGGGACGGCCATGACCTTCCCGCCGTCGAGCTTGAGCCGCGTCGTGGCCCCGAACCGCGCGAGCTTATCCGCCGGGAGCGACAGCCGGACCGTGGCCGTCATCCCGGGCTTAAGCCGCCCGTCCGAGTTCTTGAGCTCGAAGCGGACGGTCAGTGTTCGGGTCTCCTGGTCCACGTGCGGGTAGACGAACGACAGGTTCCCCGAGAACGTCTCCCCCGGGTACGCCCGGGTCGTGGCCGTCACCGGCAGGCGGTCCTCGGGCTTTACCTCGTGGCTCTCGGGCGGGAGGAACGACAGGTCCTCCTCGTACACCTGGGCCTGGATCCAGACGCTCGAGAGGTCCGCCACGTCGTAGAGCGGGGTGCCCTCGTCGACGTAGCGGCCTTCCGTCTGGTACTTCCGGATGACGTGCCCGTCGATGGGCGACCGGACCGTCACCTGGGTGGAGGGCTTCCCGGTCTTCACGATCTGCTCGACCTGGTCGGGCTCGATGCCCCACAGGACGAGCCGGTCCCGGGCGATGGCCTCCAACTCCTTGTTCCCCGACCGGCGGGCGTCCAGGAGGTTCTGGACGGTCACGACCAGGTCCGGGCTGTAGACGGTCGCGAGCTCGTTCCCCTTGTGCACCATCTGCCCGGTCTGGTTCACGGAGAGCTTCTCGATCCGGCCCTTCACGCGGGCGGCCACGTGCTTTAACCCCCGCTCGTCGAACTCGACGGTGCCGACCGTGGTGAGCTCCTTTGAGAGCGGGAGGTACGTGACGGGGGCGGTTTTGACACCGGCCAAGACCACCCGGTACGGCGAGAGCTGGACGCGTGCGACCACCCCGGGCGGGAGCGGGATGTCTGCCCCCTCGCCCTTCTTCCGCTTCGAGAGCGGCATGAAGCAGATGGGGCACTTGTCCTTGTTCGTGTCCCGGACGATCTGCGGGTGCATCGGGCAGAAGTACTCGACGTCCGACGCCGCGTGGTCGCCCCCGCCCGGCCCCCGGGTCCACTTCTCGTAGTGGGCGGTCAGCACGTCCCACTTCACGATCACGAAGCCGATCGCCCCGAGGATCGCCACGAACCGAAGGCGGGCGAACAGGGTGACGACGACCTGGCGGACGGCAGAGTGCCGTTTCGGCGGGGGCGGGGGGGACGTGGATTCGGACACGGAAACTCTCCTCTATGTGCGGACCCCCGACATCCACGGGTGGATGCGGGGCGGGTCGCCCCCAGGGACCATGAGGGGTGCAATCCGGCAGGTGCGATTAACGGCGGCGGTGCGTGAAGGCAGCCCGGTGCGGTGCGGCACACCGCCGTCGCGGGACGCCAGCCCAGCGCCGAAGACTCAGGCAGAAGAGAGACGTTAGCAGATGAGGACGTGGAGGCGGTGGAGGAGTTCGACGCCGAACGGGGGCGGCGGTGCGGTCCGGTGCCGCTCGCCCACGGTCGGGTGCGTCAGGTGCGGCACCGGGACCGCGTCGCGGTCAAAGCTCGCGAGCTGTAACGCCCACCCGGCGTGGACGAGCGACCGGAGCTCTGTCGCCGTGTCCGGCGCGGCACTCACCCCGCTCCCGCCCTGGCACGGGCACTTTCCCGGGCAGTGCTTGACCGGCTCCCGCTGGTTGTCGCCTGTCGGCTCTGGAACGCTCTTCGACCCGGTCTTCTCCGTACAGTGCGGGCAGCCGGTGGCTAAGGGCAACCGGTCCGGCGTCGACAGGGCGGTGGACTTGAAGCCCCCGGACGCAAACGCCCGAGGGGTCCCGTACGCGCAGCAGCAGAGCGCGGGCCCGAGCACGCTCGTGACGAAGAACCAGACGGTGATGAGGGCCCGCACGACCATACGGAGGATTCTACCCCTACCCGGGTGAAGAGCGGTAGCCCGGTTTCGAGCCACCCCGCCCGCCGCCCAGTGCGGAACAGCACATGGGGTTACGGCTCACGCCCTCTTCCGGGACACGAACGAAAACACCTGCTACCAAGAGCAGTATACCCCCCGGGGGTATTATGAGCAAGCCGGTCTTCGCCGCTACCGCTTCACCTTCACGTGGAAGCCCGCCTTGTTGAGGGCCTTCACGAGCTCTTCTGCGTCGAAGTCCCCGCTCACCACGGCCGTCTTGTCCTTCTCCTTTGCCGTGTCGCCGGTCACGCCCTTGATGTCCTTGATCGCCTCCCGAAACGACTCCACACACCCCTCGCACGAGTTGTGAAACCCGGTGACCGTGAGCGACTTGACTTTGCCGGCCTTGACCCCGCTGTCGTCCTTGAACGCGACCGCCTTCGTGTCGGGTTCGGCGTGGAAGCCGGCCGCGGCGAGCGCGTCGAGGGCCTTCTGGGCGGCCTTGGCATCGGTCGCGGTGAACTTCACCGTTCGGTCCTTCTGGGTGGCGGAGACCTCGGAGACGCCGTCCACCTTCTTCACCACCGCGGCCGCATCCTTCGCGCACCCGGGGCAGCACATGTGGACGCCCTTCAGCTCCACCTTGGTCGGCTCCGCGGCCAGGGCGGGGATGGGCCACGCCGTAACGAGGCAGGCCGTAAGCAGGCACGTGGGCCAGAGGCAGAACTTCGCCATCGCCTGGTCCTCCGCCGAAACGGTGGGTGAACGCCGGTGGTCGGGCGGTTCCCGAGTACCGCCCCGGCCGGCCGTGTGAGGGTCACCGCCGTTGTAGGCATCTTCGTGCGCCGGACCAAAGGGTGCCGTCGGGCTCTTCCCCCTCCGGGGTACGCTCGTAGCCCTACTTCCGCTCCCCGTACCACTCCTTTCGCCAGGCTTTCAGCTGCTCGATCTCCTTCTCCTGGTCCTCGATCATCTTCTTCGCCATCGCCTTCAGCTCCGGCCGGGTCGCATGCTCGAGGGCGTCCTTGGCCATCCGCACGGCCCCCTCGTGGTGCGGGATCATGAGGTCGATGAACCGCTTCTCGTACTCAGCGTCCTTCCCGCCCAGGGCCTTCACCATCTTCTCGTTCATCTGCCCCATGTGCTTGGCGAGCTCGGCGGCCGACTCGTGGTCGTGCTTTCGCCCGCTCGCCTTCCCGGGAGGCGGGTCGTCCCGCCCGAAGCCGGTCAGTAGGACCGCCACGAGCACCAGGGCGAACGCCGTGAGATACCGCATGGTGGTTCTCCCCTTGAGGTCGGAACAAGGCCCGCACCGGCGGTGGCCTTGGGTCCGACAGGAGAAGGGCCGGCAACAACGGTGCCGCACCGGCATGACCAACTTATCGCACGGTCGCCCGAAGTTTATTGGCCGACAGACGGGTGCTTCTGGCTCCGACGACCGACATCTCTCGCCGTCACCACCGGAAGGAGCACGATCTCATACTCGACGGACAACCGTCCCACTACCCGGGTCCTCCCTTCCTCAACCAGGGGCCTCTGTAGCCGGAGACACGACGACGGTCCCGCGAACCATGTTCATGCCGCAGTGGAACGGGTACTCCCCCGCCCGCTCGGGAGTGAACTCAACAGACACGGGCCGCCCGACCGGAAGGTCCTTCACCACCCCGAAGTCGGGGAAGATGACCTGCGCGGTGCAGGCGTTCTGCTCCTCCCGGACAAACGTCATCCGGACGGGCCTACCCGCCTCGACCTCGACCCGGTTCGGCGAGTACGCACCACGGACCGTGATGTCGACCTCCCGGACGCCAATGGCCGACTGCCGAGCCTGTGCTGCCCGCCTCGGGCCGAAGAAGAACCACACGATGAACGCGATGAGCCCCACCCCGCCGGCCGTGACAATGATTTCTGCTGCGTCCATCGTTTCCTCCTTCCACTACGTTCCGGTCGTTGGGGTAAAGCCCTTGAGCCGAAGCGCGTTCGTGACGACGCTCACCGACGACAGCGCCATGGCGACCGAGGCCAAAATCGGACTCAGGAGCCAGCCCGTGACCGGGTACAGGACGCCGGACGCGACCGGGATGCCGAGCGCGTTGTAGGCGAACGCGAAGAACAGGTTCTGCCGCACCACCCGCATCGTGGCCTTCGACAGGGCGACCGCGTCGGCCACGCCGCGAAGGTCCCCCCGGACGAGCGTGACGTCGGCCGCCTCGATGGCAACGTCCGTCCCGCTCCCCACCGCCACCCCGACGTCGGCCGCGGCGAGCGCCGGCGCGTCGTTTACCCCGTCGCCGACCATCGCCACCGTGTGGCCGTCGGCTTTGAGCCGCTTGACGACCTCGGCCTTGCCGTCGGGGAGGACCTCGGCCACGACGTGGTCGATGCCGACCGACCGGGCCACGGCCTCCGCCGTACCTTGGGCATCGCCGGTGAGCATGACGACCTTCATCCCAAGGCCCTTAAGCCTCCCCACCGCCTCCTTCGAGGAGGGCTTCACCCGGTCGGAGACGGCGAGCCCGCCGGCAAACGCCCCGTCCACGGAGACGAGCATCGGCGTCTTCCCGTCGAGTGAAAGCCGCTCGGCAACCGAGGCGTCGACGCGGACGCCTCCCTCCTCCATGAGCGTTCTGTTCCCGACGAGAAGCGCCCTGCCGCCCACCGTCGAAGAGAGCCCCCGGCCCGGAACGGCATTGAACGCGTCGGGGCGGGAAAGTGAAATGCCCCGCTCGGTCGCCGCACGGACGACGGCTTCGGCGAGCGGGTGCTCGGAAGCGCGCTCGGCCGACGCCACAAGTCGCAGGAACTCGTCTTCCGTCAGAGGCGGCAACGGGAGCACGTCCGTCACCGAGGGCTTTCCTTCAGTGACCGTACCCGTCTTGTCGAGGACGACAGCGGTCACCCGGTGGGCCATCTCGAGCGCCGCCCCGCCCTTGATGAGGATTCCGGCTTGGGCCCCGCGGCCCGTCCCCACCATGATGGCCGTGGGCGTGGCGAGCCCCAAAGCACACGGGCAGGCGATGATGAGCACCGAGACGGAAGCGAGCACCGCCTGGGCGAGCCGGGTCTCCTCCGGGGCAAGGACGAACCACGCCACGAACGTCGCCACGGCGAGGCACAGGACGACCGGGACGAAGACGCCCGAGATGCGGTCGGCGGAGTTCTGGATCGGGGCCTTTGAGCCCTGGGCCTCGCGCACCAGCCGCACGATCTGCTGGAGCACCGTGGCCTCGCCGACCTTGGTGGCGGTGAAGCGAAACGCCCCCGTCTTGTTGAGCGTCCCGCCGACGACGGAGTCGCCGGCTGTCTTCGCGACCGGAAGCGGCTCACCGGTGAGCATGCTCTCGTCGACGTTTGAGCCGCCGTCAACGACCGTGCCGTCGACCGGCACCTTCTCGCCGGGGCGAACCAGCACCGTGTCCCCGACCCGCACCTCCGCAAGCGGCACGTCGACCTCGCGGCCGTCCCGCTCGACCCGGGCGGTCTTTGGCGACAGGCCCATTAAGGCTTTGATCGCCCCGCGGGTGCGGGAGGTGGCGCGGGCTTGGAGCATGTTCCCGAGCAAGATGAGGGTGACGATGGCGGCCGCCACCTCATAGTACACGGCCGGGGCGGCCGCTTCATGCCCGACGCCGTGAGCCGACTCGCCGGTTACGACCGACAGCCACTCCGGGAAGACCGTGGCGACGACGCTGTAGGCAAACGCCGAGAGCGTGCCGACGGCGACGAGCGTGTTCATGTCCGCCGCCCGGTGGCGGGCCGCGCGGTACGCGCCGACGATAAAGTCCCACCCGCCCCAGAAGAGAACGGGGGGGCGGTGAGGAGAAGCTCCACCCACGGCCGGGCCGGGAACGCGAGTGTCGCCTCGAGCGACGGGACGACGTGCCCGGCCATGGCTAGGGCCACCACCGGGAGCGTGAGCACGGCGGCGACGACAAACCGCGCCCGCACCCGCCGGTACTCGTCCTCTTGGGCCCGCTCCGCCGCGTCCTCCACGTCGTCCGCCCCGCCCTTTTCCGATAGCAGGAGGTCGTACCCCTGCCCGCGGACGGCATCTCGGAGCGCCTCCGGGGAGGTGGCAGTCGGGTGGTACTTCACCGTGGCGCGGGCGGTGGCGAAGTTAACGCTTGCCGCCTGAACGCCGGGAGCGTCACGGAGCTTCCCTCGACCCGGCTCGCGCACGCGGCACAGCTCATGCCGGTGACCGGTACGTCAAGGACCGGGCCGGGTGCTCCCGCTGGATGCGTGTCGTGTGCGTGTGCGGCGGCGGTCGTCGTGGTCCCTCCTCGCTCGGGCGGGCCGGCGTCCCCGGCCCGTTGTTAAAGACTACTCCGACTGCAACCCGGCCTTGGTCAGGGATTGGGCCAGCGACTGACGGTCGACGTGAGCGTCGTGCGTCACGGTCACGGTCTTCCCGGGCAGGTCGAACTCGACCCCGTGAACGCCGGGGAGCTTCTCCACCGCCGTTCGGGCGGAGGAGGCGCAGACCCGGCACTTGATGCCGTGGGTGTTGATGGTCGTCTTCGTCTGGGTCATGGCTTTCTCCTTGTGAAATCGGAGTCACTTTAAGAAGCTCTGCCATAACCCCCGAAATCGCCTTGAAAACCGGGGTGAACCATGGTTTTGTCAGGGGTTTGCCGTGTTGAAGACATCTAGCCCCCGGCGTCTCGGTGTTGTAACCCGGCGGCATGAGGAC
>JAIEQN010000805.1 GCA_019747685.1 Gemmataceae bacterium | reverse complement strand
CCTGCTGGGGCGGTGCGACCGGGCGCGGTTCGCCGGCGGCGAGCCGTCCGCGGCCGAGGCGACCGAGCTGATCGGCGCGGCCCGGGCGTGGGTGACGAGTGACCCGGGCGGGGCGGCTACGGGGGGGTGACGGCCTCGCCGCCGGCCCGGGTGGACAGAGCGGGCATGATCTCGTCGGCCGAGTACGCGAGGAATCGGACCGACCCGTCGGCGAAGGCGAAGTGGGCCCCGCCGGGGTGGAGCGACCAGAAGTGGTAGATCGCGCACGGGTTCCGCAGGTCGCCCGGCTGGAAGTGGTACGGGCCTTTCGGGCAGTCGCCCCGGCCCCACGACCCGTTGGCCTTGACCCGGGTGCCGAGGAGCATGTCGCACTCGCCATCCCGCTCCTGCCCCCAGCCGCCGTACCACCAGCCGAACAGGTGGTCGTCGCTCGGCGGCCGCTCGCCGAGGGCGAGGGTGTTGCTCAGCCCGTCGCCGATGTCGGTCGGGCGGACCCGGGAGTTGACGTACAGCACCCCGTCCTCCTTGGCCGACCGGGTTCCCTCGACCCCGAGGTACGAGGTCAGGCCGCGGTACGGCTCCTTGCCGCGGACCGGCTGGGGGTCGCGGGTCCGGGCGTCGAGCGGGCAGCCGAACTGCGGCATGGCGGTCGAGAGTCCGGTGTGCGGCGGGTCGACCAGAAAGTCTTTGACGGTGCGGAAGGCGGTCTCCGTCTCGGCCCAGCGGGCTTGCTGTTCGAGGTACGGCAGCAGCCGGGCGTGGAACGACAGGAACGGGTACGGCTCGGCCTTGTCCCGGTCGTCCCGGACGCCGGGCGGGAAGGCCCCGCGCTGGGCCTGGTAGTTGTGGAGGGCGAGCGACAGTTGCCGGAGTTGGTTGGCGCAGGCGGTCCGGGCGGCGGCCGCCCGGACCCGCTGGACGGCCGCCCCCGTCAGGGCGACGACTACCCCGATGATCGCCAGGACGACGACCAGTTCGACCAGCGAGAACCCGGCTGGCCGGCAGCCAGTGCGGCATACATAGCGCATGGCAGGAGCCTACTGGGGCGGGGCTTGGCAGGTATACCGATTGGTCTCGCTCCCCATCGTGTTCGGCTCCTTGACTGAACTGGCCTCAACGTAGTCGTAATTGGTCGCACCGACCGTACAGGGGCATACGTCCGTGTTCGTCGTAACCGCCTTGGCCCGGATTTTCTCGCTGGCGTCCTTGCAGTTATCGGGTTTCATACGGTCGTCGCAGTAAGTTTTACTTATCGTCTTGTCACACATCAGGCAGTCCGTCTTGGTGAGATACACATAGGCACTCTTCTTGCAGTCCTTGAAGTATTGCGTCTCGCTGCACTTCTCGGTACAGTTCGGGGCGGCACCCACGGGCCGGGGCGGCTCGAACCAGAGGAAGTAGACGGCCACCGCGAACAGCCCGAATCCCACCACCTTCATCGTGTTCATCGCGGCTCCCCTGGGTGTTGGAACTGGCGAGTCGGTGGCTGTCCGGGACGGCGACGCCACCACCAAACCGTCACTACAGTTGACAACAGGACGGCGACCCCGGCGATCACCGCCACGCGGCTCTGGGGGACCCACCGACCCCCTTTCTCGGCGAGTTCGGTCAACCGTTCGTAGGTCGGGTGAGCCGAGTCCGGGACAGCGGTGCCGGGACCCCCGTCGGCCCGGATCACATACTGCTTGGCGGGCCCGTCGTACTCGTCGTACACCCGCGTACCGGACGAGAGCGTCAGGTGGAACGTGTTCGCGTCGAGGTCAGGATTGATCCCGAAGGCTTCGACGTTAACCTGGTTGGCTTCCACAAGAGCCCCCGTAGGCGTCGAGACTGCGTAGTCCCACGACTTCGGAACCCAACCTCGCACCGGGTCCGAGGCGTAGCGCACGTCCAATCGGGTGGTCACCCTCCCGTCCGTGGTCACGGAATACCGGACGAGTACGAACCCACGGGCTGGGTCAAGCAGCAGCAGCTCACGACTGGTGTGGAAACGTGATGCCCTAACGAGTTCAACACACCTCCGGCCATCGGCCACCGACAAGTTAGTTGTCAGGTTGAACTCTTCGAGCTCAATCGGCGTGAATTTCGGATTACGCCCACGTGCGTAACACACCGCGGGCCATACGGTATACTCCACGGCACCGCCGGCTTTCGGCTTCTTGCTGATGTGCGCGTCCGGGTAATCTACCACTGTGGACCTTATGGTCAAAACCGTGTCCCTGTCACCCTGGTACGTGTTCACCTCCTCTAGGTCCATGACCTTGCCATGTACAACCGACCAACTCCTCCGCTCGACACTCAGACGGAGACTATGGTCGTCGAATGTTAGGGCACCGCGGCCGGCGAGCTGGAGGTCGGTCGGTGGCTTCTTGGTGTCCGCCCGTCCCGGAAGCAGGTCGAAGAACATCTTCGGTAGGGTGTGGACTTCCGTCCAAGTCATCCGCACGGCCCGGATGTCGTCCTGCCGCCGCTGCCATGCCTGCTTGATCTCGTCGATCGAGTGCCGCTGCTGCCCGGACGCGACACCGGCGAACGAGAGCAGCGTGCTAACGGCCAAGCTCACGGACCGACGCATGGGCCGTTCCCCCAACTCGCCCCGCGGCAGCGACCGCTAAGGCCGGAATCCCGTGTAATCGACCGCCACGGTGGTCATGTACCGGCCGTCGGCTGCCTCGACCTCGAAGTCGATCCGGCCGGCTTGGACGCCCTCAGCCGTACAGGTCTGCCGCACTATGTACCGGCCGTCCGCCGGCGTCACCGCCAGCCCGTCCCCGACCGCCCTGACGCCGACCACTGAAAACGGCGTCCCGGTGGCCGACGACAGGGTCACGTCGAACTCGAACGTCTCGCCCACCAACCGCCCGCCGGCCGGGTAGCCCAGCGGCGACGGCTCGGCGTCCGGCACGATTAGGCCGGTCACCGGGATTCGCTCCGTCCGCACTTCCCCCGAGGCGAGTTCGACCTTGAGCAAGACCGCCCGCTCCACCCGCCCAACCGGGTAGGCTTCGGATGGGGTCACGGTCAGCCGGAACCGGTCGTCGGCGTCACCGTATACCACCTCTGCCCGCAGCCCCGGTCCGACGGGGGTGGCCGTCACCGACGCATGGGCGGTGGCCGTCCGCCCCTCGACGGATAGCGGGGGTAGTGGCTGGGCCAAGACCGACCGCCGGCCGAGGTGGAGCGGGGCGGACAGCGCCAGCAGCGGCCGGACCTTGCCGGACAGCACCCACCGCCCTTCTCGCGGGGCGGACTCGGGGCCGGCAGAATACTCGTAGTCCAGGGCGAAGGCCGCGTTCTCGTCCTTCCGCGGCTTCACCGTGAAGTCGATGCGGACCTCGACGGTCTGGCTCTCGCCCGGCTCGACCGTGAAATCCCGCGGCGTCACCGACAGGCAGTTACACGAGCCGGTCACGTTACGGACCGACACCGGACGTTCGGCCCGGTTGACCACCGGGAACGACCAGGCGAAGTCGTTCGTCAGCCACACCTCACCGAACCAGCCTCGGCCGTCGGGCACGACGACCGGGTCGGCGGGCTTGGCCGCGACCGCCGGTTCGCGGGCCGTGCGGAACTGGAACCCGAACAGGGCACCGACCGCGACCAGCGCGACGAGAACGGCACCGATGACCGCCGCACGCACCCGCATACGACGCTCCTCCGGCCGGACGCCGGAAGGAAAAAGCTGCGGTCGAAAGGAGGGCGATCGGAAAGGCAGCGATTGAAGTGACTCTATTCGATCCGGTGCATAACTGCAACCCCAATTTCCGCAAAATCCGAAAAAATCGCCAATCTGCCCACCGAGACACGCGGGGAAGCATTAGGTGGATAACCGAGTTCGGCAATCGGCGACGTGAGTGGTATTGTGTACAGTTGGGCCGGGGTGTCTCCTCGACCACTTGAGAGGGCGGTGCAATGGACCCGACGCACTCAGTAACGTTCAAGTCCGGCCCGGGGGCGTCGCGTCCCGAAGGCCGGGTGTCGAGCATGACCGGGTACGGCAATGCTCGGTGCGTAGTGGAACGGCTGTGCGGGCAACGGGTTGCGGCCGCCTCGAAGGCCGAGCATGACGCCCCGGAGCCGGGACGATCGGCCCCGATCGGCCACAACCCCCGACTCGGTCAACACTTCCGCCGGGGTGGCGGAAACGCGAAAAAACAAGGGGGGGAGGGGGGTCATGCCATGCGACCAGAACCAGCGTTCGCCGCAACCTCAACGGCCCGGCGGGGATTCGTACCGGGCCAGGTCGATCGGGCTGGTGCCGCGGTAGGTCGAGTCCGGCCGGGCGAAGAAGCGGGCGAACTCCCCCTGCCGGGCGGCGTTGTCCGAGGTGAGCTGATTCACCCGGGCCGGCCGCTGCCGCAGGTCCAGGTCCATCTCGAACCGCTGCTCCTCCCACCGCAACACCACCCGGGTCGGGTACTGGCCCCCGGTCCCGGTCGGGTGGGCCGCCTTCACCTCGGCCGAGGCGATCAGCTTCCGCGTCCGGTCGTCCCAGACCAGGTGCTTCTTGACCTGCGGCCGGTTGTCGGTGGCGGTGTCGGCGTCGAACACCACCTCCTTGCGGACCGGCTGGCCGCCCGGCCCGGTGGCCGGCCAGGACAGGGTGTACGTCCGGTCCTTCTGGCTCTTCTTGACCTCGTACCGGGCGTCCGGCGGCAGGGTGGTCATCCCCAGGGCCTGCATCACCCAGTCCGGGTCGAACTTGATCCCGCCCGGCAGTTGGGCCTTGCCGGACTGGAAGTCGGCGTGGGTGGCGTACCCGTAGAACGGCTCGTCCCCGGGGGCCTTCAGGTAGACCCAGCACTGCTCCGGGTTCGACCCCAGGTCGACGGCCCCCGAGGCGAGCTTCGGCTGGGCCCGCATCCGGAAGTACCGCGGCTGGGTGGCGACCAGGTTGCCCTGGAGGTTGATCGTCATCATCCCCCGCCCGGACACCTGGACCTCGGCGTCCTCGTACTCCAGCGACTGGAGCCGGCCGGCCTGGATGTTCAGGTGGTCGACGAGCTGGGACGCCTGGACCTCGGGCACCTCGCCGGTCGGCCGGGGCTGGCCGGGGGTGTGGTTTTTCAGCCAGGTGCAGCCGACGGCCGGGGCCAGGAGGGCGGCACAGACCAGGAGCCGGGCGGACCGCATCGGATGTCCTCGGGCGAACGGCCGGACCTACTCCCACCCCAAGACCCGGAACAGCTCGGCCTGGACGGCGGCCGCCTGGTCGTCGGCCAGCCGCGGGTCGGGGACCCGGTGGACGGTGCCGGTCCGGGTGTCCCGGACGAGCAGCACGTCGCTCCCGGCGTCGTCCCGGATCGCGTCCTCGAACCGGAACCGCTTCCGCCGCATGAGCAGCAGGGCGGCGACGTACCGGAAGTTCCGGCCGTCCCCGTCGCCGGCCGCGGCCAGCCGGTCGAAGCAGCCGACCAGGGCGTCGTCGTCGACCGCCGGCCGCCGGGGTTTTTCGGCCGGCGGGACGGTCCCGGCCCAGTAAGCCAGGTAGCCGGGGGGCGGGCCGGGCCAAGCGTCCGCCGCGTAGTCGGCCCGGACGAACTCCCCGTCGCGGCCGGTCAGGACGGCGTAATACCGGTCGCCGGGCTGAAGCGGCCGGCCGGTCGCGGCACAAACCCGGGTCGGCCCGGCGATGTCGTACTCGGTCATGGGCCGGTCCTGGTGGCACAGGCCTCCCGGCCTGTGTTCGGCAACACAGGCCGGGAGGCCTGTGCCACCAAAGCCATCACATCGTATCCCGCCCGACGACCGCCGGGCAATCACGGCCGGGGGTCGGCCCCCGATCCGGTCGGGCCGGCCGGGTAAGCTGTACCGACCGGGACGGTTTCGCCGCGGCGGGCGGCCTCCAACTGCCGCCGGACGGCCAGCACCGCCTCCCGGTACGGGGTGCCGGGGTCGGTCTCGTCCAGGTAGGAGGCGAGGCGAACGAGCCGGGCGTCGAACGTCTTGGCCGGGAGCTTGGCCGCGTCCCGCACCAGCGGGGCGACCTCCTCGGCGGTGGCGTAGGCCAGCTCGACTTCCCGCCGGTAGCGGTCGAACGTCCGGCCCAGCACCCGGGCCTGGTCCTTCAACTCGTACCGGGTTTCGATCAGCACCGCCGGGGCCGGGCCGATCCCGTCCCGCTGGCAGACCGTCCGCTCGACCCGGCGGGCGGTCCCGTCCCGGGCCGACGCCCACACCGTCTCGGCCCGCCGCCAGGCGGTTTCCCCGCCCCGGGGCCGATCCCAGTCGGCCGACTGTCGGACGAGCCGGAGTTCCCGGCACCGCTCGGCGGCGACGAACGCGAACCCGGCCGGCTCCCACGGGGCGGCCGGGTCGGGGATCATGCCGAACTCGAACGGGGCGAACGAATCGAGGGGCACCGGCGGGAACCGCCGGGCCGGGAGGTCGGCGGCCAGCCGGAGCGGGGCCGGGCCGGGCGGGGCGATGAGGTGCGGCGGGCCGTCGTCCGGCAGCCGGACCAGGTCGAGCCGGGCGGCCGGCGGCGAGGGCGGCCGGCCGGGGTCGGCCGGCTCGTCGGTCCGCCGCAGGAGGGTCAGGACGGCGGCGTCGGCCCAGGTCGCCTGCCGGTCGAGGACCAGCACCCGGACTTCCAGGTCGTGCGCCCGGCGGTACCGCTGGCCGGGCCGGTCGACGGCCTCGGTCACGGTCCCGGTGTAGGTCAGCTCGGTCCCCTTCGGGAGCCGCGGCGACTCCCCGGGGGCGGTCAGGAGCAGGGCGACGGACAGGACCCCGGCGGGCGTCACGCGGACCTCCGGCGGCGCGGGCGGTCGGACCCGGCGGGGACTATACCCGCCGCCCCCGGCGGCACAACCGCAGTTGAGGAAGCTTGGGAAAGGCGGACGGGCCGTCGCCAAACACTAAACACTAACCACTAACCACTCCCACGGAGCCGCCCCGTGACCGTGCTGCTCACCTTCGCCCTCCTGGCCGTGACCCTGTTCGTCCTGTTCTGGGCCGGCGCCCTCGTCGCCCAGGGCTACCTGTACCAGCAGCCGGCCGACCAACTGCCGGCCCGGGCCGGGGCCGCCGCCCTCCTCGTCGCCGGGTTCCTGACGTTCTGGGTGTGGCTCGACAAGCGGGCGCCGGGCAAGTACGACACGTTCTTCGAGTTCGCCCCGTACACCACCGCCGCGTTCGGCGAGTTCGAGGCCGTCCGCTGGCGGAACGACCCGGCCGCCAAGGCGTTCAAGAAGGACGAGGCCGGGAAGACGGCCGAGCGGACGACCACGTTCAAGCGGCGGGCCGGCGGCAAGACGGCCGCGTTCGCCGAGGAGGGGACCGGCCAGCCGTTCCAGCTCGGCACCGCCGACGAGCTGACCGCCGCCCTGCTGGTGAAGGCCGGGGACGGCCCGCCGGTCCGGTTCGACGCCGAGCTGAAGGCCGACCCGAAGACCGGCCGGCCGACCTACTTCGGCGAGAAGCGGTTCGTCGAGGCCGGCGGCGACCGGTACGTCCGGGGCGACCAGCTCGGGGTGCTGTACGTCCCGAGCAACGCGGTGGTGGTGGCGTCGCTGGCCCTGAACCTGCTCTTGTTCGTGGTCTTCTTCGCCGCCTTCTGGCCGGGCCTGCGGTTCGAGCTGTGGCACGCGGTCGGGCTGGCGGTCGTGTTCGGGCTGGTGACCATGCTCCTGGTGATGCCCATGCTCTTTAAGCCCAACCGCACCCCCCGGCCGGCCCCGGAGGTGGGGTACACCCCTCCCCCCCCCTCGAAAACGCAATCGGTCTAAACCCGCATTCCCGAACGGCTTGAGTGCAGATCCCGCTCGACCACCCCGCAATGCTCCCGGCCGAGTTCGGACCGAACCCGTTGGCGGGGTTCGGGTTCGGCGCCAACCCGAGCATTACCGGATGCCGCCACGCCCCCGAAACGGGCCGGCGGGCGGCCGGATGCCGATCGCACCCCGCCGCCCGCCGTCATTAACTCATGTACACTACGCCCGGCCGAAGTCAAGCGGCGATCCCTACTTTTTCCCGGCCTCCTTCAGGGCCGTATCGACGGCCGCGTCCAGTTCCTTGTCCCGGACGTTCTTGGCCCGGATCACCCCGTCGCGGTCGATGACGTACACCGTCGGCCACGACCGGACGTTCCAGGCCTTGGCCAGCGGTCCCCGGGGGCCGCCTGGCCCGGCCCAGAACGACCGCCAGCCCATCCCCTCCCTGGCCATCACCTCCTTCGCCTTCGCCCGCTCCTCGTCCCCGTTCACCCCGACCAGGACGAACGGGTCGTCCTTCAACCGTTCCACCAGCTTCTTCTCGTGCGGCACCTCCCGCATGCACGGTCCGCACCAACTCGCCCAGAACACGACGACGGTGACCTTCCCCCGGGCCACCTCGCTCAACTTCAGCGGCTTCCCGTCCACGTCCTCGCCGGCCAGTTCGGGGGCCGTCTTGCCGACCCGCAGGTGCCGCAGCTCGAACAGCTCGCCCCGGGCGAGTTCGCCGACCGTGCCGCCGTTCTCCCGGATCAGCCGGGGGCAGTCGCCGTACTCCCTCTCCAGCTTCTCGTACACCCGCTCGGCCTCGGCCGCCAGCTTGTCCGGGTCGGCCGACTTCTTGTACTCGGCCTCGGCGAACGCCCGGTGGGCCTTCAGGGCGAAGGCCAGCTCGGCCTGGGCCCGGGCGGCCTTGTCCGGGTTCGTCTCGGCGACCGCTTCGAGGAACGCCCAGGTGGCCTTCGCCGTGCCGGCGATCTCGGCGTTGTACCGCTCGTCCGGCGGGTAGTACCCGACCCAGGCGGCGATCTTGCCGACCTTCGGGTTCCGGGCGTGGTGCTCGCGGGCCAGCTCCAGGGCCGGCTTCCCGGCCGGCAGGTAGTACGACCGGGGGATGGTCAGGACCCATTCCAGGGCCGACACGGCGAAGTCGGACTTCGGGTCGGCCCCGGCCAGCTCGACCGCCGCCATGAACCGGGCGGCCTGGCCGTCGTCGAACGGCTTCCACAACTCTTGGTACTTCTTGTGGCCCTCCTCGGTGTCCGGGAGCGGCTCGGTGGCCTCGTGGAACTCCTTCTCGGCCGCCTTCTGGGCGGTCTTCAACGCCTCCAGCTTCTCGGCCGGGGTTTGCGGCTTCGGGTCGTCGGCCAGCCCGACGGCGGCGACGGCGAACAGGGCGGCGAGCGACAGGCGGATCATGGCAGTCCCTCCGGGCATTTGCTGGGGTGGCGGGGGCAGTGTCTTCGTGGCCCCGGGGTGGGGCCCCACGGGGGCATCGAAGACTCTGCCCCGGCCACCCGGAGTTCGACTGGTGCTACGACGCCGGCCGGGCGGGGCCGTTCCGCCGGGCGGCTACTTCTTCCCCGCGTCCTTCAGGGCCGCATCGACCGCCGCGTCCAGCGGCAGGTCCTCGTGGCCCCTGGCCCGGATGACGCCCGTGGCGTCGATCACGTAGACCGTCGGGATTTCCCGGATGTTCCACGCCTTCGGGATCGGCCCCTCCCAGGCCTTCGGCCCGGCCCAGAACGACCGCCACCCCATCCCCTCCTTCTCGGTCGTCTGCTTGGCCTTGGCCCGGTCGTCGTCCAGGTTGACGCCGACGAGGACGAACGGCTTGTCCTTGTGCCGCTCGGCCAGCTTCTTCTCGTGCGGCACCAGCTCCATGCACGGCTTGCACCAGCTCGCCCAGAAGATCAGCACCGTGACATTGCCGCGGGACGCCTCGGACAGCTTCAGCGGCTTCCCGTCCAGGTCCTCGCCGCCGATCTCCGGGACGACTTTACCGACCCGCAGGTTCCGCAGCACGAACAGCTCGGCGGCCGCGGCCTCGCCGACCGTGCCGGCGTCCTCGGGTCCGATCAACCGCTTGCAGCCGCCGTAGTCCCTGGCCAGCTTCTCGAACGCCCGCTCGGTCTCGGCGGCGAGCCGTTCGGCGTCCGCCGCCTTCTTCCCCTCGGCCGCGTCGAACGCCCGGCGGGCCTTCATGGCGAACGCGAGTTCGGCCTGGGCCCGGGCCGTCTTGTCCGGGTTCGTCTTGGCCACCGCGTCGAGGAACACCCACGCCGACTCGACCACGTCTTTCCACTTGGCGTCTTCGGGCGGCAGGTACTCGACGAGCTGCCCGAGGCCGCCCGCGATCTTGCCGACCTTCGGGTTGCTCGCGTGGTGCTCCCGGGCCAGGTCGATGGCCGGCTTGTACGGCCGGACCTCGGTGAGGGCCCACTCCAGGGCCTCCAGCGCGAAGTCGGACTTCGGATCAGCCTTGGCCAACTCGACGGCCCGGTCGAGCAGCGGATCTTCCCGCTCCCGCAGCGCCTTCATCAGCTCCTTCGCCTTCTTCTCGAACTCGTCCTTGTCCGGCTTGTCACCCCACGCCTTCTGGGACTCCTCGAACCACTTGTTGACCGCCTCCTTGGCGGCCTTGAGGGCGGCCAGCTTCTCGGCCGGGGTCGGGGGCTTGGGGTCGTCGGCCAGCCCGACGGCGGCCGCGGCGAACAGCCCCACGGCGAGGCACGGGCGGAGCATGGGCGGTCCTTCCGGGTGTGCGGGTCGGCCCGGGGGCCAGGTCGTCCGGCGGCGGCCGTTCCGCCGGGCGCGGATGCCGTCCGCCGGGCGCGTCGAGGCTCCCGGGGAGGGACCGACGACGCACCCGACCAGGATACGCCCGGCCCTAACACGAATTCGCCCGGCGTCCGGGGGCACCCCCGGGCGGCCCGACCGTCGGAACCCACCCGTCGGCTACTTCTTCTCCATCTCGGCCAGCAGTTCGTCCACCGCCGCGTCGATCTTCTCGCCCCGAACGTCGATGAACCGGATCACGCCCTGCGCGTCGAGGACGTACACCGTCGGCCACTTCTGGACGTTCCAGGCCGAGTCGACCGGGGTGCCCTCCGTCCCGCGGACGGACCGCCAGGTGATCCCGTGCTTCTTGGCGGCCGCCACCGCGTCGGCCAACTCGGCGTCCGAATTCACCCCGACCAGGGCGAACGGCTTGTCCTTCAGCCGCTCGACCAGCTCCTTCTCGTGCGGCACCATCTTCAGGCACGGCCCGCACCAGGACGCCCACCAGACCACCACCGTGACCTTCCCGCGGGCGACCTCGGACAGCTTGAACGGCTTGCCGTCGAGGTCGTTCCCGGCCAGCTCCGGGGCCGTCCCGCCGACCCGGAGGGCCGCCAGGTTCTTCAGCCCGGCGAGATCGGCCGTGGCCCACGCCCCGACCTTCCCGGCCTGCACCCCGGACTTGATCGGCACGTCGGCGTACTTCTCCGCCGCCAGGGTTAGGTACTTCTCGGCCAAGGCCCGGATGCCGGCCTCCTTCTGCCGGCCGATCCACCGGTGCTTATCCGGCCGGACCAGCCGCTGCTTGGCGGTGTACCCCAGGTGGTACGCGGCCCGCCCCCGCATGGCTCGGTCCGGGTGTCCGTCGGCGACCTCGGCGACGTACTCCCACCCCTCGCGGTCGGTCGACATCGCCAGGTCGTAGAAGGCCCGGTCGAGGTCCGGGTGGGCCTGATGGTGCTTGCGGATCAGCGTGACCAAGTCCGGCGTGTCCAGGTCGGCGATGTACAGGTAGGTGTGGATGACTTCGAACCCGGCCGGCTCGGCCGGGTGCTGCCGGAGTAGGCGGAGGGCCTCGGCCCGCCAGGCGTCCCGCTTGGCATAGTACCGGTCGCTCGCCGTTTGCTTCTCGGCGTCCGACTTGGCCGCATCGAGGGCGGCCGCGTATGCCGCCTTGTCGGCCTCGAACGCCTTCATCAGGGCGGCGAACTGCTCGGCCGGGGACCGGGCCGGTTTCGGGTCGTCACCCCCGCGGGCCGGACCGCCGAGGAACACGCCGACCAGTAGCCCGAGGACGGTTCGGATCATGGTGCGGAACCTCCGTTAGTGGGCCTTCGCCCGCCGGGCGCGGACGCTGTGCGGGAACAACTTCTCCTGCACCAAGTTCCCGGCGGCGTCGAACGGCAGCGGCACCGGGGCGCCGACGACTTCCAGGCCCGGGTGACCCCGGGCCTGGGCCGCCAGCGCCGCCGACACCCACAGCTCGGCGACTTCGAGCGTGTTCGGGATGACCGCGAACTTCACGTCCGCCGCCACCGGCTGCCAGCACGTCCCGACCGCCGCCGCGATCACCTCCCGGTCGGTGTCGAACGCCAAGGGCAGCTTGCTCCGCCACAGGAACCGGGCGGTCAGGTTGTTCATCCGGAACGGGCCGGGGTCGATGGACGCGATCGCCCGGGTCGTCGTCAGGTCGGCGATGCCGATCCCGGTGGCGTTCCCGTGGCTCTCCGGTGACACGTCCAGGACCGCCATCCGGACCACCCGCGGGACGTTCGTTTCCGCCTCCGGGCTGGCCTCGATCAGCATCCGGCCGACGACGTTCGGGTCCATCCCGGCCCCGCTGTAGTTCTTCCCACACACGCCGACCACCAGGCAGTCGACCGCCGGGAACGGGATGCGGCCCATGATCCGCTTGGCCTCGTCCAGTAGCGGCGGCTCGCGGTCGAACAGGTCGTCGCGGTCCAGCACCTCGACCCGGGCCGTCTGCTCCTGGGCGTTCTCCAGCACGGCGACCCCGCCGACGAACGGCGTCTTTTCCACCAGCACCTTCGCCGACTCCGGCAGCATGTCCCGCAGACCCCGGGTGCCGAAGCTGTGGACCTCGTCGGCCCCGTCCCGCTTGCCCAGGCCGATGACGAGCATCTTTGTGATGCCGGACTCGAACCGGCCGCGGAAGTCGGTGTGCGGCTTGACCCGGTTGACCAGGACGACGGCGTCGGCGGCGAGGGCGTTCCGGTCCCACCAGACCGGCCGGCCCCACGAGTTCGTGCCGACGACGGCCGCGGCCATGTCGGTCACGACCGGGACGCCGAGGTCCGCTTCGGTGATGCCGTAGCTGGCCAGGAGGTCGCGCTGGCCGTCGGCAGTGGCCCCGCCGTGCGACCCCATCGCCGCCACCGCGAACGGCCTCGCCCCCTGTTCCTTCAGGACATCGACTGTGGCCCGGGCGATGGCCAGGTAGTTGGCGATGCCCCGGCTGCCGCAGCCGACGGCGACTCGCATCCCGGGCTTGATCCGGCCGGCCGTTTTCGATGCCAGCCACTGCCGGCGGACCTCGGCGGCCACGTCGGCGACGGCCGGCTGGGGAGCGACTTGGCGGACGAGCTGGACGGCGGGGATGTCCACGGCGGCCCTCGGAAGGAGTGAGGGCAGCTTAGCCGCGGGGGCGGGGGACGTGAAGGAGCGGGCCGGTCAGCGGCCGGCGAGCCACGCCCGCAAGTGGGCGTCGGCCAGCCGCCGGCTGAACCGGGCGGCCCCGGCCCGCAGCAGGTGATGCCCGTCGGCGAAGTCCTCTTCCGCGAACCCGTCCGCGGCGTCGAACACCGGCCCGCCGAGCGTCGGCACATATTCAGCGACCGCGGACCGGGCATCGGGTGAGTACCAGCTTTGGAACTCCGGGCTTTCGGGCATCGGGTAGAAGGCGACCGGGATGCCCTCGGCCCGGCACCGGGCGACCAGGTCGCGGACCAGCCGGTCGGACATCGCCCCGACGTGGTAGTCCTGAAGGGTCGAGCCGTATTGCCAGCGGGCGGCCCGGAGGCCGACGAAGTCGCGGTACACGTCGGACACCGTTTCGAGCGGGTAGGCCGTGTACCCGAACGGGTCGAGCATCGTCCACTGGTAGTCGAGCTGTTGGCCGGGCGAGAGCCATCGCGGCCGCCAGTGGGAGAGTAGCGACCGGCGGTAGGTCAGCCACGGGGCGACGCGGTTCGCGGCCCACGCCCGGCGGAGGGCGGCCGGGTCGGCGGCGTAGGGGGCCAGCCGGCCGAGGTCGGCGTAGCCGAGCCGGGGGAGGTGGTCAGCGAGTTGGGCTTCGGCCGGGCCGTCGGCGGCGAGGGCGGCCGGGAAGAACTCGACCAGCAGGTAGTCAGGCTTCACCCCGGCGTCGAGCAGCCGGAGCAGGGTGAGGTGCATCCGCAGCGGCCCGGCCCCGGCCTGCCCGAAGTTGTACACGAGCGGCGAACCCGGCCCGTCCGGGAAGCCCATGTCGGCCGGGCTGAGGCCCATCTGGGTCCGGCTGCTGCCGACGGCCACCACCAGCGGCCGGCCGGGATAGGCCGCACGGAGCCGCCGCAGTTGGTGCAGCCGATGGCCGTACTCCGGGTCCCGCCACCCCGGCCGAGCAGTCTCCAGCGATACGCCCAGACCAATTTGGGCGAGTACGACCAGCACGATTCCACCGACGATCACCCGCCGGGCGTGTCGGATTCGTGGCCGATGGGTCGGACGCCGCCGGGTCGGCACGATCGACGGAAGACGAACCCGGATGGCGAGTCGCATGGGTGTCACGGCGAGCCGCCGGTCCCCCGGACCCAGTGGCCGACGCACTCCGCCCCGAGCCGCCGGCTAAACGCTTCGGCCGCCGGCCCGAGCAGGTGGTGCCCGTCCAGGAACGCCGCCTCGTCGTCCACCCAGGCCGACGTGTCGAACACGGGGACGCCGAACTCGCGGGACAGCCCGGCGAGGTATGCGGCGATCCGCTCCCGCACGCCCGGCGGGTACCACGCCCGGAATGCCGGCGACTCCGGCATCGTGTACAAGGCGGCCTTCACCCCCCGGTCCCGGCAGGCGGCCAGCATGTCCCGGTAGAGCCGGTCGTTAATCGGCTGAACCTGGAAGCCGTCTAGGAGGAACCGGTACTGCCGGGCCGCCAGGCCGAGGCCGGCCGCCCGCTGGTCGTGGGTCCACTCGCCCGGGTAGAACGGCCCCCAGCCGTGGAACCGCATCCCGGCCCACAACAGGTCCGGGCGGTTCGTGCCCGGCGGGAACCGGTCGGCCAAGCCCCAGTTGGCCAGCACCGGCAGCCGGAGCGTGTGCCACGACCCCGCCCGGGCCGCGAGCCAGCCGCGGCGGGCCTTCGCGGGGTCGCCGAGGTACGGGTCGAGCCGGACGAGGTCGGCGTGCCCGAGCCGGGCGGCCGGGAGGCGGGCCTCGGGCGGCCCGGGGTCGGCCAGCGCGGGCGGTAGGACTTCGATCAGCACGAAGTCCGGGACCGGGCCGGCGTCGAACAGGCGGGCCAGGTTGAGGCGTAGCCCGGGCGGCAGGCACCCGGACTGGCACAGGTTGAAGACCAGCGGGTCGGCCGGCCCGGTGCCGAGGCCGAGGTGCTCGGGCGACAGGCCCATTTGCGGCCGGGACCCGCCGAGGACCGCCACCACCGGCCGGGCGTGGCCCTGCTCCCGCTCCCAGGCGGCTACTTTCGCCAGCCGGCGCTGCCGGTGGTAGAACTCCGGGTCCCGCCAGTGCGGCTTCGAGGTCTCGACCGCGACGGCCAGCCCGAGGTGGGCGAGCAGGGCGAACCCGGCGCCGGACAGGACGGCGACGCGGGCCTTTCTCCTCGGTGGCACCGGCCGGGAGGCCGGTGCCGCACCGGCCGGGAGGCCGGTGCCACCGAAGACGAGGGACAGGACCCGGACGGCCACCCTCACGGCCGCCTCCGCAGGTCGGGGAAGGCGGCGGCCACGGCCGGGCCGAACCGCCGGCTGAACTCGCCCGCCCCCTGCCGCGATAGGTGGAACCCGTCCACCAGGTAGCGGTCGTCCAGCCACAGCCGGGCGTCGATCAGCGGCACGTCCAGTTCGCGGCATAGGCCGGCGATGTATTCCTTGCCCATCTTCTCGACCTCTGACGGCATCCAGCCGCGGAACTCGGACGACTCCGGCAGGTAGGCGAAGGCGACCTGCGCCCCGTGGCTCCGGGCCAGGGCCACCGCCTCCCGCAGCGCCCGGCCGGCCGTCGGGTGGATCGAGTACCCCTTGAACTGCTCGCGGTAAATCTTCTCGCAGTGGTCCAGCCGCTTCGGCCGCCAAACCGGGTCCGGGACCGGCTCGTCGATCCCCGGCAGCCACCCCCACGGGTCCATCCCGGCCCAGGCCATGTCCGTCCGCTTGTCCCACGGCTGCCACCGCGGGGCGAGCTGGGCCAGCAGCCGGTGGCGGTACTGCCAGAGCGGGTGCCGGCCGGCCGCCCGCATCCGGGCCTCCACCTCGTCCGGACGGGGGAAGTAGTCCCGGACCCACGGCAGGTCCCGTTCGGTCAGCCGGAGCGGGTCGACACGGTCCGGCTCGTGGAACGGCCCGTCCTCCCGGAGGAACGGCGGCCAATACTCCAGGACCACGGCGTCCGGCCGGAACCCGTCGGCGTAGGCCCGGCGGAGGGCGAGCAGCTCGATCACCGGCCCGCTGCCGACCAGCGACAGGTTGAACAGCAGCGGGTCGGGGCGGTCCGGGTCGGCCGGGCGTGCTTCCTCCCACGCCGCCGGGCTGAGGCCGAACGACACCCGGGAGCTGCCGACGACGAGGACGAGCGGCCGGTCCGGGTGTTCGGCCAGCCGCTCGCGGAGCCGGACGGCCCGCCGGCCGTACTCCGGGTCGCGGAGTTGTGGCCAGGCGTAATCCAGCGCGGTCAGCAGCCCGATGCGCGCGGCCAGCACAAACACTACGAACCAAGCGAAGGCCGATCGAGTCGGCCGGCGACGGGAAAACAAATTTGCGAGTCGGGCGGCCGCCCGATCAGTCCGGCACGAATACTGTACGATTGCTCGGAGCCGGAATAGCCACATGGTTCGGGTCATGGGGCCTCCCGCAGCCACGGGGCCAGGGCCTCCCGGACGAGGCGGTCGGTGAGCCGGTCGGCCCCGGTCCCGGCCAGGTGGTGGCCGTCGATCGTCTCGCCGTCCGGCACCCAGCGGCGGCAGTCGAACACCGGCACCCGGTACTCGGCCGCCAGCCCGGCCATGACCGCGTCCAGCTCCCGCAGCCCGGCCGGGTCGTACCAGCCGAGCAGTTCGGATGACTCCGGCATCAGTACCAGCCCGGCCTTCCACCCGGCCGCCCGGCACTGGTCCAGGGTGTCGCGGACGGCGGCCACCCCGATCCCGTTCGGCCGGAACCCGGGGAGGTAGTCGGCGTACTGGCCGCGGGTTCGGGCCAGCAGCTCGGCCCGCCGGCGGGGCGTGACCGCGTCCGCCAGCCGGGCGAAGCCCCAGTCGTCCGGCTCGTGCCCGCCGTTGAGCCGGTTGTTGTCCATCAACATCCACGGCGCGTACCGGTCGAGGACCAGGAAGCGGTATTCGAACAGCGGGGCGACCAGCCCGCGGGGGCCGTGGGTCGGCGGGGTGGCGGCCGGGAAGCCCATCGCCCGCACCACCGGGAGTTCGGCCGGGCGGAGCCGGAACGGCAGCAGCCAACGGCCCTCGGGCGGGTCCGGCCGCTGCCCGGCCAGGAACACCGGGTGCACTTCGATCAGGGCGAAGTCCGGCTTCACCCCCTCGGCGATCAGCCGGCGGACGTAGACGGCATTCGTGACCGGCCCGGCCCCGGCCTGGGCGAAGTTGAACACCTCGACCGGTTTCCCGAGCTGGGTCGTGAGCTGCTCGGAGGCGGCCCGGGCGTCGACCGCGTTGAGCGTCCGCGAGCTGCCGACCAGCAGGAGGGTCGTCGGCTTGTCACCCCGGGGCGCCGGGCCGGGGAGGAACGCCCCGTGCGTCCGCAGGAGCTTGGCCTTGTCGAAGTAGACCGGGTCGCGGAGGGGCGACCACTCGCGGTCGATCGCCACCCCGACCGCGACCTGGGTGATGGCGACGAGGACGAACCCGATCAGGACGGCGACCCGCCGCCGGGCGAGCGGGGGGGGTGAGCCGACGATCCGTCCGGAAACAGCCGGCTGACGCCGGCCGCCCGCCAAGACCCGGAGGCCGCGGAGCGCGAAGGGCACGTCAGCGCTCCCGGAAGAACGGGGTGATGGCCTCGTCGGCCAGCCGGTCGGAGAACGCCTCCGCCCCGGGCCGGAGCAGGTGGTGGCCGTCGGTGAACGCCCCGTCCGGCAGCCACCACCGGGCATCGGTCAGCCCGACCCCGTACTCGGTACACAGCCCCGCCAGGAACCGGTCGAGCCGGTCCGTCGCGGCCGGGGGATAGAACGACCGGAACCCGGCCGACTCCGGCATCAGTACCAGCCGGGCGACGATTCCTTCGTCCCGGCAGAGGGCGAGCAAATCGGCCAGCGCTCGGGCACTTCCTCCGGTCGGGCGAAAGACCGCCAGAATGGCCGCGTACTCGCCCTTCGCTCGACTCAGCCCCTCCGTGTATTGTTCGGGCGTGACGGCGGGCGTCGGCGGTGTCGTCCAGCCGAGCGGATCATCGGTCCGGCTCCAGTTGAACCGCAGGTGCCAGGGCAGGGCGCTCGGGGCGAGCCGGCCGAGGAGCGGGAACCGCAGCCCGTACCACGGGGCGACGGCCGCTTCCCGCCACTCGTCGCGGACCTTCGCCGGGAAGCCGTACCCGGCGGCGACCTCGACCTCGTCCCGGCGGAGCCGCATCCCGGACAGGAAGTGACACTCGGGCGGGCCGGCCGGGAGGTCGGCCAGGGTGGACGGCAGGACTTCGAGCAAGAGCAGGTCCGGCCGGTGGCCGTCGGCGAGCAGCCGGCGGAGGTAGATCAGGTGCGTCACCGGGCCGGACGCCGGGATGCCGAAGTTGAACGCCAAGATTTCGTGGTCCGGGGCGAGCCGGTCGCGGACCCGGCCGGCGTGGAAGGCGAACCCGGTCCGGGAGGTGCCGAGCATCACCACCGACGGCCGGCCGGGGGCGGCGGCCTCGGCCCGGGCCAGCCGCAACTCCTTGTCGGCGTAACCGGGGTCCTTCAGGTACAGCACCCGTTCGGCGGCGACCCCGAGGCCGAACTGGAGGGCG
>JAIEQN010000672.1 GCA_019747685.1 Gemmataceae bacterium | reverse complement strand
CTCGGGCCGCGGCCGCGAAGCTCGATGCCGCCGGCCACTCTGCCCCGATCCGGATGCTCGCCCGGGCCGCCGCCCGCCGGCTCGTGGCCCAGGCCGAATCGGAGTTGGAGAAGGTCTGGAAGGCCGACGCGAACCCCACGGACCCGCGGACCGCCCTTCCCGGGGCGGTCAAGGCCCGGGAGTCGAACGTCGAGACCGACGAGTCGTACCGCCGGCCGTTCCCGGACACCAGCACCGGCCGGCGGTCGGCCCTGGCCCGCTGGCTGACCGACCCGGCCAACCCGCTGACCGCCCGGGTGGCCGTCAACCACGTCTGGGCGCGGCACATGGGGTCGCCGCTCGTCCCGACGGTGTTCGACTTCGGCCGCAAGGGCAAGCCGCCGACCCACCCCGAACTGCTCGACTGGCTGGCGGCGGAGCTGATGGAGCCGACCGTCCGGGCGAGCCCCGAGCGTGAGCGAGGGGAGGAAGTCTCTCCCCTCGCTCACGCTCGGGGCTCGCCAGACCACGCTCGGGGCTCGCCGGGGTGGTCCCTCAAGCACCTGCACCGGCTGATCGTGACCTCGTCGGTCTACCGGCTGTCGTCGTCGGCGAAGGACGCCCCGGCCGCGGCGATCGACCCGGAGAACCGCTACCTCTGGCGGATGAACGCCCAACGGATGCAGGCCGAGGTGGTCCGGGACGGCCTCCTGCACCTGGCCGGCGACCTCGACCCGGCGACCGGCGGGCCGCCGGTGCCGCTGGCCGAGCAGGACGCCAGCCGGCGGCGGAGCCTGTACTTCTTCCGGTCCCACAACGACCACCACCGCTTGCTCGACCTGTTCGACGGGCCGAGCGTCCTGGACTGCTACCGGCGGACCGAGAGCGTCGTCCCGCAGCAGGCCCTGGCCCTGTGGAACAGCGGGCTCTCGATCGCGGCGGCGGACAAGATCGCGGCCCGGCTGCCGGCCGGCGACGACCCGGCGTTCATGACCGCCGCGTTCGAGTTGGTGCTGGGGGCGGCCCCGAACGCCGACGAGCGGTCGGCTTGTGGGGAGGCGCTGGCCGAGCTGCGGGCGGCCCTGGCCGACGTGCCCGAGCCGGCCCGGACGAAGCGGGCCCGGGCCCGGCTGGTGCAGGCCCTCGTCAACCACAACGACTTCGTCACGGTGCGGTGACCGGCGGCCGCCCGATCGGGTAGTGCCTTCGCGCGGTGGCCCAGGCCCCCCGGCCTGTGCTCCACTTGCCCTGGCCGGGGGGCCTGTGCCACCGAACCGAGCCGCGGGCGCGACGCGGCCGGGCCGGGCGGGTATGCTGAGGTGGTCCCCCGGAGCCGGCCCGTGCCCCGCCTCGCCCTCGTCGCCCTCCTCCTGCTCCCGGCCGCGGCCCGGGCCGGCGACTTCGACCCGAAGCCGGTCGACGAGGTGGTCGAGAAGGCGATGGCGGCCTGCGACGCCCCCGGGGCCGCGGTCGTGGTCGTCAAGGACGGCGAGATCATCCACCTCAAGGGGTACGGGGTCAAGAAGCAGTGCACCGACGAGAAGGTGACACCCGACACCGTCTTCCCGATCGCGTCGTGCTCGAAGGCGTTCACCGCCACCCTGGTCGCCATGCTCGCCGCCGACGGCAAGCTGAAGTGGGACGACAAGGTCCGCGACCACCTGCCGGCCTTCCGCCTGTCCGACGAGCTGGCCGACCGCGAGGTGACGCTCCGCGACCTGCTCTGCCACCGGACCGGGATGCCCCGCCACGACCTCCTCTGGGCCATGCGGGATACCGACGCCGACGACCTCATCCGCCGGTGGGGCCGGGCCAAGCCGAGCACGTCGTTCCGGTCCACCTGGGAGTACTCGAACGTCCCGTTCACCACGGCGGGGGTGGTCGCCGGCAGGCTGTGCGGGTCGGACTGGGCGGCCGCCACGAAGACCCGCATCTTCGACCCGCTCGGGATGACATCGAGCAGCGGCACCTCGAAAGCCGGGCAGTCCGCGGCCGACCACGCCACCCCGCACTACAAGCGGTACGGCGGCGGGGTCGAGCCGGTCGCCTGGGACGACGCCGACTTCATCGGCGGGGCCGGGTGCGTCAACTCCTCCGCCCGGGACATGGGCCGGTGGCTCCAATTCCAGCTCGCCGGCGGCCAGGCCGGGGACAAGCGGCTGTTGCCCGCGGCGGCCCTGAAGGAGACCCACTGCCCCCAGATGGTGGTCAAGCCGACCGGGCCGTTCGCCGTCTACTACCCGCCGAAGGCCGGGGCCTACACCGCCTACGGCCTGGGCTGGTTCGTCCACGACTACCGCGGCCACCTCGGCGTCTCCCACGGCGGCACCCTGACCGGGTTCCGGGCCCAGGTGATGCTGGTCCCGGAGAAGAAAATCGGCGTGTGTGTGCTGTGCAACCTCCGCCCGTCGCTGGTGACGGAGGCGGTGTGCAAGTCGGTGCTGGACCGACTGCTCGGGCTGCCGGCCGAGGACTGGGTGAAGTTCCACACCGGGGCCCAGGCCGGGCTGGAGTTCCAGGTGGCGGCTGGGCGGACGGCCCGGGCGATCGGCCGGAAGGCCGACACCAAGCCGTCGCTGGCCCCGGCGAAGTACGCCGGGAAGTACGACGAGCCGGCCTACGGCCGGCTCGTAATCGCCGAGGCGGACGGCAAGCTGACGGCCGCCTGGGGCCGGTTCACGTTCCGGCTCGACCACCACCACCTCGACACCTTCACCGCGGTCCCGGTCGGGCCGAAGGACGAGGTGTTCTCGTTCGACCGGGCGACGCTCGAGGCCCACTTCCGGCTCGGCCCCGACGGCGAGGTGGAGGGCGTGAGGTTCGTGGACCAGGAGTTCAAGCGGGCGAAGTCGTAAAGGACCCCCCCCCCGGCCCCCTCCCCTGCGAAGGGAGGGGGAGTATGACAGAAGCGATGGCCCTCCCCACGCTCCCGCCCGGGTATTGCACCAACGTCCACCCCGGCCGGACCGTCGCCGAGGTGCTGGCCGGGCTGGACCGGTACACGATTCCGGTCCGCGACCGGCTCGGCCGGCCGGTCGCGGCCGGGCTGTGGCTGGCCAAGCCGGTCGTGGACGAGCTGTTCGGCAAGCCGGGTGGGGTGGAGCGGTTCATCGCTGAGCTAACCGCCCGCGACCTGCCGTGCTACACGCTGAACGCCTTCCCCTACGGCGACTTCCACGCCGAGCGGGTCAAGGAGAACGTTTACCTGCCGGACTGGTCCGCGCCCGAGCGGCAGCTCTACACCGACCTCTGCGCCACGGTCCTGGCCGACCTCCTGCCGGACGGCGGCGAAGGCTCCATCTCGACGCTCCCGCTCGGCTTCAAAGGCTTCGACCATCCACCGGACTTCCTCGACCAAGCCGCCGGCCAACTGATCGGCTGCGTCGCGTACCTGCAACACCTGCGGCGCAAGACGGGCCGGGTGGTCCGGCTGGCCATCGAGCCGGAGCCGTTCTGCCTGCTGGAGACGACGGCCGAAACGGTGGCGTTCTTCGAGCGGCTGTGGCAGCTCGCGGGACGGGGCGAGAGTATCGTCCGCGAGCACGTCGGGGTCTGCTACGACGTGTGCCACCAGGCGGTCGAGTTCGAGGACGCGGCCGAGTCGGTCCGGCGGCTCGACCGGGCCGGGGTCCGCATCAACAAGGTGCAGGTGAGCTGTGCCATCCAGCTCGACCGGCCGGGCGACAACCCCGAGGGGGTCGCCGCCCTCCGCCGGTACGTCGAACCCCGCTACCTGCACCAGACGTTCGCCCGGTTTCCCGACGGCCTCCGCATGTTCGCCGACCTGCCGGAGTTCCTCGAACGCGACGCCCTGATTCCCGCGGCCGAGGTGGTGCGGGTCCACTTCCACGTCCCGGTGGACGCCGACCGGCTCGGGCCGCTGGGGACCACCAAGCCGGCCGTCGCCGAGGCGCTGGCCGCCGTCGCCGGGCTGAGCTACGCCCCGCACGTCGAGGTCGAGACGTACACCTGGGAGGTGTTACCCGGGGCCGGGCCGGGCGACCTGGTCGAAGGACTCGCCCGCGAACTGGAGGCGACCCGCCGGATGATGGGCGGAACGTGAGGCCCGGTTCTGACCCCCTCCCCTTGAGGGAGAGGGTGGTTTGCGAACGCAGTGAGCAATCCGGGTGAGGGGAACTGTCACGTCCCCTCACCCCGGCCCGCTCCGCGGGCCGACCCTCCCCCTCAAGGGGAGAGGGTGAGGATGGGTCACGCCTTGATGATGTCCTTGACCGTCATCCCGGCCGGGATCATCGGCAGGACGTGCTCCTGGTGCGGGACGTGGACGTTCAGGACGAACGGCCCGGGCGACTCGATCATCTCGATGAGTGCAGCGTCCAGGTCGTCCTTGGCCGCGATGCTCCGGGCCTTCACCCCGAACCCCTCAGCGATCCGCTCGAAGTCCGGGTACGGGGCGTGGTCCGGACCGGCCCCCAGGTACGTGTGCGCCCGGTTCGACGCGAAGAACCGGTCCTCCCACTGCATCACCATCCCCAGGTGCTGGTTGTTCAAGAGCAGCACCTTGGCCGGAATCTTCTCGGCATAGGCCGTCGCCAGCTCCTGCACGTTCATCAGGAAGCTGCCGTCCCCGTCGATGTCGATGCACAGGTGGTCCGGGAAGGCCACCTTGCAGCCGATCGCCGCCGGCAGCCCGAACCCCATCGTCCCCAGCCCGCCGCTGGTCACCCACTTCCGCGGGCGGTTGAAGTGGAAGAACTGGGCCGCCCACATCTGGTGCTGGCCGACCCCGGTGCTCACGATCGTCTTGTCCAGTTGCCCGCGGTCGCGGAGGATTTCGTACAGCCGCTTGATGGCGTACTGCGGCAGGATGGCGTTCGGGGCGTCGGCCGCCCGCAAGGGCTCGGCCTCCCGCCAGGCGTCGATCTGCCGCATCCAGTCGGCGTACCGCCCGCCGCCGACGAGGTCGGCGTTGGCGTCTTCCTTCAGTATCGCGTTGAGGTCGCGGATGGCCGCCTTCACGTCGCCGTGGACCGGGACGTGAGCGAACTTGTTCTTGTGAATCTCCGAGCTGTCGATGTCCACGTGCACGATCCGCCCGTGCTTGGCGAACTCGGAGAGCTTGCCCGTCACCCGGTCGTCGAACCGCACCCCCAGGGCCAGCAGCAGGTCGGCCTCGTTGATCGCGTAGTTGCTGTACACCGTCCCGTGCATCCCGAGCATCTGGAGGCACAGGTAGTGGTCGGCCGGGAAGTTTCCCAGCCCGTGCAGGGTCAGCCCGACCGGGATGCCGGTCAACTCGGCCAGCTCCTTCAGTTCCGCCGCCGCCCCGGCGTGGGTGACCCCGCCGCCGGCGTAGATGAACGGCTTCTTGCTGCCCCGGATGGCGGCGACGACCGGCTCCAGCTCGGCCCGCCCGGCCACCCGCAGCGGCCGGTAGCCGGGCAGGTCCATCGGGGCGTCCCAGTCCGGCACGGTCGCCCCGGTCTGCACGTCCTTGCACACGTCGATCAGCACCGGTCCGGGCCGCCCGGTGGTGGCGACGTGGAACGCCTCCCGCATCACCCGGGCCACGTCCTCCACCCGGGTCAGCAGGTAATGATGCTTGGTGATCCCCCGGCAGATCTCCACCATCGGGGTTTCTTGAAAGGCGTCGTTGCCCAGCACCTTCGTGCTGACCTGGCCGGTGACGGCGATCAGCGGGATCGAGTCCATCTTGGCGTCGGCGATGCAGGTGACGAAGTTGGTCGCCCCGGGGCCGCTGGTGCTCATGCACACCCCGGCCTTGCCGGTGGTCCGGCTGTACCCGTGGGCCATGAACCCGCCGCCCTGCTCGTGCCGGGGGAGGATGGTGCGGAGCCGGTCCTGGACCCGGGTGAGGGACTGGTGGATGGGCATGCTGGCCCCGCCGGGGTAGGCGAAGACGACCTCGACCCCGTGCCGGATCAGGCTCTCGACCAGGATGTCGGCGCCGGACATGGGGGCGGGGGTGCGGCTCGGGGTCGGCATGGCGGGGACCGGGTTCGTGGGCCTTACGGTGGTGACGGCTGGACGCGACCGCCCGGCCGGCCGTCGGCGGCCGTGGGTTGCGGCGTCCGGGCGGCCGCGGGCGGTCGGTATAGTGTAGCGGCCGGCGGCCGGGGCGGAACCCGCGGCGGGGGAAAAGATTGGGCGATCGGGTCCCGACGCCGGGCCGCCCGGCGGGGTGCGGGCCGTCGTCTCTCGTTGGTTTGGTTCGGCGACCCGCACACCCTGCGGCCGAACCAATCAACCCGATCGGACCGACGATCGTCCGGCCGACATGACGGCCTGGCCCACGCGGCCGCAGACTCCGCCCAGCCGGTAAACTTCCTACACCAACTCGAACCGTTTCGTTCGGCCGACTGGCACATCCGGCCGACCCGTCCTACTTGTTAGCTGGGACTCGATCGCCAGAACCGGCACCGCCCGCCCGGTCCCGCCACGGACGACGACCACACCCGGGCCGGCCCGGGGGGCACGGACGCGCCCCGCCACCCACCGCGGGCCGCACCACCGTGACCACCCCCCGACCCGCCCCGGCCCGGACCCGGCTCGCCGTCGAGCCGCTCGAACCCCGGGACTGCCCGGCCGTCTCGGTCGTCCTCGACTACTCCTACGACGCCAACGGGTTCTTCGCCGACCCGGCCCGGCGGGCCGCCCTCCGCCGGGCCGCCGACGACCTGGCCGCCCGCCTCGACGCCCCCCTGGCCGCCCTCACCCCCGGCGGCGGGAACAGCCTGTCGGCCACCTTCTTCAACCCGGCCGACGGCCGCCAGGTGTCCGTCCCGAACCTCGCCCTGCCGGCCAACACCGTGGTCGTCTACGCCGGCGGCCGGCCGGTCGCCGGCCCGGAGGCCGGGTTCGGCGGGTTCGGCGGGTACCGGGCGTCCGGGCCGCAAGCCTGGCTCGACGCGGTCGCCGGCCGCGGCCCGGGGTTCGCCCTCTGGGGCGGTAGCCTGACGTTCGACACCGGCACCGACTGGTACTTCGGGGCGGCGGCCGACGGCCTCCGCCGCACCCAGGTCGACTTCGATTCCGTCGCCGCCCACGAGTTGGGCCACGTGTTCGGGCTGGGGACCGCCCCGGGGTGGGACCGGTACTCGCAGAACGGGTCGTTCGTCGGGCCGGCGGCGGCGGCCGTGTACGGCGGCCCGGTCCCGCTCAGCCCGGACGGGGCCCACTGGGCGGACGGGGTCCGGTCCGACGGCCGTTCGGCGAGCCTCGACCCGCACATCCCGGCCGGCACCCGGACGACCCTGACCGCGCTCGACTACGCCGCCCTGCGGGACGTGGGCTGGCGGGTGACCGGGGTGCCGGGGCTGTCGGACAGCCCGGCCCCGGCCGGCCCCGGGCCGGTGGTGGCGGTCCCCCTCGGCAGCCCGCTGCTGGAGGTCGCCCCGGACCGGCGGGTCGGGACCACCCGGCTGGCCCTGCTGACCGGGCCGCGGGACGGGTCGGCCCAGGCGGTGACGGTGGACCCGGCCGGCCGGGTGGCCGCCGCCGGGGACCGGATCATCCCGTTCCCGGGGTTCGCCGGGGTGGTCCGGTCGGCGGTGGCCGACTTCGACGGGGACGGGACGACCGACTTCGCGTTCGCCACCGGGACCGGGCCGGCGGCCACCGTCCGGGTGGTCAGCGGGGCGACCGGGCGGGACCTGGCCGGGCCGACGGGGGTGCTCGGCGGGTTCGCCGGCGGGGCCTACCTGGCGGCCGGGGACGTGGACCGGGACGGGGCGGCCGAGCTGGCGGTGTCGGCCGACGCCGGCGGCGGGAACCGGGTCAGCCTGCTGCGGGTCCGGGCCGGCGGGCTGGAGACGGTGGCCGAGGTGATGGCCTTCGGGGACCCGGTGTTCCGGGGCGGCAGCCGGGTGGCGGTGGCCGACGTGGACCGGGACGGGGCGGCCGACCTGATCGTCGGGGCCGGCATCGGCGGCGGCCCGCGGGTGGCGGTGTACGACGGCGAGGCCCTGGCCCTCGGCCGGGCGGACCGCCTCGTGCCCGACTTCTTCGCCCTGGATTCGCGGCTCCGCAGCGGGGTGTTCGTGACGGCCGCCGACTTCGACGCCGACGGGTACGCCGACCTGGCGTACAGCACCGGGACGACCGGCGGCCCGCGGGTGCGGGTGGTCGGCGGGCGGGCGCTGGTGGACCACCCCGGGGCGGACGTGGCCGTCTTGCCGGCGATGGCCGACTTCTTCGCGCTGGACCCGAACGACCGCAACGGCATCCGCATCCTGGCCCGGGACCTGGACGCCGACGGCCGGGCCGAGTTGCTGGTGGCTGGTGGGGGGAAGTCGAACGCGGTGGTCCGGGTGATCCCGGCCGACCAGATGAACGTCCCGGCCACGCCGGTGCAAAGCCCGTTCGCCGACCCGACCACGATCGACGGCGTCTACCTCGGGTAGCCGCGACCCTTCGGCTTCGGCCGCGGCGCCGGGGCGGGCCGGGGTCGGTGGCGGGGTGGCGAGCCGGGGGCCGGTCGTGCGGCCGGCCCGAGGGCCGGTCGGGTGGCCCGGCCGGCTGGCCCGCGGCTTCGACCCGGACGAGTGCCGGCGGGACACCCGCCACCGCGGCACCGACGCTACGACCAAACCGGAACAGCTCGAATCAGCCCCACGACGGTATCCTTCCGGATGCCTGCGTACGCATCGGCCCGGGCCGCCGGCCGCTCGATTTCCCGCTCCTGGTCGTGTGGACCCGGTTCGAGGGGGTGCCGAGCCGCTCGCCCCGGTCCGGGCCCAGTTCTGGAGTTTCCATTGCCGGGTGGAAGCAATCCGAGTTCGGCACGCGGCCGGGCTGGACTGCTCGCCTCGTCAGTCTCTCGTTCGAGACTCCGAACCGGGAAGACATTCGATGGGGAACAGCGGCCGGCTATTGACGGCCGACCTACCAGCGGTGGACGGGAAACAGTAGCAGGGGTACGACGTATTGCCCGTTGACGCCTGCCGGCCTGGGCCTCCGCCAGCGGCCGGGGCCAATGGGGCCGGGACAGCGTCGGACGCCCGCTCGCACACTTCCACGGGTTTTACGGCCCGCCGGCGGTCGTCCGGCGGGCCGGCGGTGCCCGGGCGCGGGGCGAGCCACTCCCCCGCTCCTCCTCCAGGGGCCGCCCGTGGCCGGGAAACCGCTGTTCGCCGACGCCCCCGCGACCGGGGCCGGGTACGGGACCGTGGCCCGGATGACCCTGTGACGACCGACCCGACCGGGGGGCCGACATGACCGGGCGAGATGGCGAGTTCCCGCGGCTGTTGCTCGGCTGGCTGGCCGGCCGACTCGACCAACCGGACGTGAGTGAGCTGATCATCAACGGCCCGGACCACGTCTCCGTCGAGCGGGCCGGCCGGCTCGAACCGGTGGGTACGGGTTCCCCGGCGGGGCGTGGCAGTTGGCCGCGTTCGCCCGGTACGCGGCCGAGTCCAACGGCCGCCCGCTCGGCCCCCGCCGGCCGGTCTGCGACGGCCACCTGCCGGACGGCTCCCGGGTGTGCGTGGTCGTGCCGCCGGCCGCCCCGGCGATCCACGCCAACATCCGCCCCCGCCGGCGGACGACTGCCCGGCTGGCCGACCTGGTCGGGTGGGGGCGCTGACGGCGGAGGCGACCGCGTTCCTGGCCGGGGTGGTCCGGGACCGGCGGAACGTGGTCGTGTCCGGCGGGACCGGGGCCGGGAAGACGACCCTGTTGAACGCCCTGGCCGGGGAGGTCCCGCCGGCCGAGCGGGTGGTGGTGATCGAGGACACGGCCGAGCTGGACCCGCCGCACCCGCACGTCGTCCGGCTGGAGGCCCGGCCGCCCCGCCGGACGGCCCGGGCCGGGCAGGTGCTGGCCGCCGTCGGGTTCCACCTGAAGTGGTGGCTGGTCGGCCGGCTCACCGCGATGGCGGCGGTCGGGCTGGTCACCGGGGCGGGGCTGTGGCTGGTCGGGGTGCCGCAGTTCCTGGTCCTGGCGGCCGTGGCCGCCGTGCTGACCGCCGTCCCGTACATCGGGCCGATCCTGGGCGCCCTCCCCGGCATTCTCGTCGCCCTCATGCAGGGGCCGTCGGCGGCCCTGTGGGCGGCCGGCGTGTACACCCTGGCGCAGCTAGTGGAGAACTACCTGATCACCCCGCCGGTCCAGCGGGACATGGTGAACCTGCCGCCGGTCCTGGCGATCGCCGCGGTCACCCTGGCCGGGGCCCTGTTCGGGGTCCTCGGGCTGGTCCTGGCCGCCCCGCCGGCGGTGGCCGTCAGGGTCGCCGTCAAGCTCCTGTACGTGGAGGACGTGCTGGGCGACGACCTGAACGTCCCCGGGGCGCGGCCCGCGGGGTGAGTCGCCACGCCCCCGCCGACCGGAGTCGTTGTCGCCCGAACGGAGGGTCCCACGTCCTTGCTCAAGTGGGCACAGGTCTTCCTCGTCCTGGCCGGGGTCGCCGCCCTGTTCGGGTTCGGCGGCATCGCGGAGGGGCTGGCCGACATCGCCAAGGTCCCGTTCGTGATCTTCGGCGTGGTCATGCTGGTGTTCGTCGTCCTCGGCGTGATGACCTCCAAGGCGGTCACGTAGCCGGGGGCGTGGCCAGGGGTTCCCCAACAGGAGATGCTGATGATTGGAGGCGCTCCCGGCCGCGGCCGGGGCGAAGCAGGCCTTCATCTCGTCCTTGGTGACCGACCCGTCGTTGTTCTTGTCGGCCCGCTTGAACATCCCGGCCATCGGGTCCGGGCACTCGTCCTTGCTGATCTTCCCGTCGCCGTTCGCGTCGTGCCGCTTGAGCGCGGCGTCGACCCGGGTCTGGATCGCCTGGTCCCGGGCGGCCCGGGCCTCGTCCCGGGTGATCGTCCCGTCGTTGTTGGCGTCCGCCTTGCGGAGCATCGCGTAGGCGGCTTGGAGTTGCTCCAGGGTCGGGGCGTCGGCCGCCTCGACGATGTAGGTGGTCGTGACCTCGACCGGGACCGGGACGAAGATCAGCCGGGCGACGTGCGGCCGCAGCTCCTCGACGGACAGCTTGCCGTCCTTGCTCGTGTCCGGGTCGGCGAACTCGTCCCGCACCCCGGCCGGGAGCTCGTCCCGGGCCAGGCTGCCGTCCTTGTTCTTGTCGTAGGTGGTGAGGTACTTCTGGGCCGGGCCGAGCGCGGCCTTGTCGTCGGCCCGGGTCTGGGGGTTCGCGGTCAGGCCCGCCGCGACCGCCGCGGCCCCGAACAGGATTCGGCTCGTCATGGTGTCCTCCCGACGGTGAACGGCGGCGCGGCCTCCCGGGCCGGTACCGCCAGCCGGCCCCCGCGGGAACGCCCCGCGGGGCGGGCCGGACCGGTCGCCCGGCGCGGCCCCTCGGAGCAACTATCGCGGTCCGGGGGGCGAATCGGTATCGGGAAGGGGGCGTGCCGGGTATCAGGAGTCGGACGGCGGGGCGGGGCGCGGGGAGTAGACCATGCGACCACACGGGTCGGGGTCCGGACACCCCCGCCGGCGGCACCGGATTTGCCGACGGACGGGAGCCTGCCCCGGGTCGTCCGGCCGGTTTGGCCTCGGTCACACGCCCAACCCGACCGGGTCAGTCCGGGGGAATCGGTCGGGGCATCCCATGCCGACAACCCGCCCCGGCGAGCGAGTCCGCTCGCGGTACGCGGTGGCGGTCGTCGCCGTCGCCGCCGTGCTGGCCCTGAAGCTCGTCCTCTGGCCGATGATCGGGGTCGAGGGGCCGTTCCTGCTGTTCCTCGGGGCCGTCCTGTTCGCCGCCGGGTACGGCGGGATCGGACCCGGGTTGATCGCGACCGCGCTCTCGGCCGCCGCCGTCGTCTACTTCTTCCCGCCGTGCCACCAGTTCCGGATCACCGACGAGAACCAGTACCTCCGGCTCCTCCAGTTCCTGGCCGAGGGGGCGTTCATCAGCATCCTCAGCGGGCTGCGGAAGCGGTCCGCCGAGCAGGCCCACCGGCGGCCGGAGCAGCTCCGGGTCACCCTGCTGAGCATCGGCGACGCCGTCCTCACCACCGACGCCGGCGGGCGGGTCGTGCTCCTGAACCCGGTCGCCGAACAGCTCACCGGGTGGGCGCCCGCGGAGGCCGCCGGCCGGCCGGTCGAAGAGGTCCTCAGCCTGCTGGCCGAGGAGACCCGGGAGCGGACCGTCTACCCCATCCGCCGGGTCCTCGACACCGACCGGCCCGGCCGGCGGCCGGTCCCGTGTCTGCTCGTCGCCCGGGACGGGGCCGAGCGGCCGGTCGGGGACACCGCGGCCCCGATCCACGACACCGACGGCCGGCCGGTCGGGGTGGTGATGGAGTTCAAGGACGTCGCCGAGCGGCGGGCGGCCGAGCGGGCCCGGACCGAGGCCCACCGCCGGGTCAACGCCGCCCTCCGGCCCCGGCTGGCGACCATCGCGGAGGACGAGCGGAAGCGGCTGTCCCGGGAGCTGCACGACGAGACGGGCCAGCAGCTCACCGCCCTGGCCCTCGGGCTGAAGGCCCTCCGGGGGCGGCCGGCCGGATGCACCAGGAGGCCCCGGAGGTGAAGGTGCTGGTGCCGTCCGCCTACGAGGGGCGGTCGTACCTCCAGCAGGCGTTGCAGGCCGGGGCCCGGGGGTTCGTCCTCCAGCGGGCCGCCCCGGACGACCTGGCCCAGGCGATCCGGACCGCCGCCCGCGGGAGCGTCTACCTCGACCCGGCGTTCCTCGGGCACGTGGTCGACGGGCTGAGCGGGGAGCACGCCCCGGTCGGTGACGGCCCGGCGGCCCGGCTGAGCGAGCGGGAGGCCGAGGTGCTCAAGCCGATCGCCCAGGGGTTCTCGAACAAGCAGATCGCGGCCCGGCTGCGGATCAGCGCCAAGACGGTCGAGGCCCACAAGGTCCGGGCGATGGAGAAGCTCGGCCTGCGGACCCGGGTGGACCTCGTCCAGTACGCCCACCGGCACGGCTGGCTCGAGCGGGGCTGACCGGCCGCCTCCCGGATCGGGTGTCAGCCACTTCCTGACGCCCCGCCTCCCGATCTGCCGATAACCGGGCCGCGACCGCGGCCCCATACTTCCTTCGTGGGGCCGGGGCCGCCCGGCCGCCGACTCGCCCGAACCCGCACCCAGGAGGGAGCGCCATGAACACGCCGAACGAGGTCCGCCGGGAAGACCTGATGCCGGTCCACAGCCGGGTGATCTGGGGGGCCGTGTTCGCCGGGCTGTTCGTCACCCTGACCGTGTTCCTGGTCCTCGGCCACCTCGGGGCGGCCGTCGGGCTGTCGTCCGCGGACCAACTGAGCGGGGAGGCGATCGCCACCGGGGCCGGCATCTGGGCCCTGGCGGCCGCCCTGGTCGCGTTCTTCTGCGGCGGGTGCGTGGCCAGCCGGCTGACGGCCGGGGAGTCGCGGGGCGAGGCGGCGGTGTACGGGACGATCCTCTGGGGGCTGACCTTCTTCCTCCTGCTCTGGATGACCGGGAGCGTCCTGCGGACCGGGTTCACCGGGGTGATCGGGACGGCGAACGTGGCGGCCACCGCCACCGCCGCCCCGGCCGACTGGGAGCAGGCCGCCCAGCGGGCCGGGCTGACCCCGGACCAGGCGAACCGGCTGCGGGCCGAACTGCCGTCCGAGGTCCGGGTCCGGGCGGTGTCGGCCGAGGCCGCCTGGTGGTCGCTGGCCGGGGTGGTGGTGTCGCTGGCGGCGGCGGTCGGCGGGGCGGTGGCCGGGGCCGGCCCGAACCCGTCGTTCGGCGGGTTCCTGTTCCGCCGGACGACGGTCGCGGTGGGGCACGGGTAGCGGCGGGCCCGGGCGGAGGCGACCTCATGGCGAGTACCACCCCCTCCACCCTCCGGCGGATCAGCGACTCCGGCCCCCCGCTGGCGACGCCCGCCGAGGACGTCCGCGGCCGCCGGGTGGTCGACGCCGCCGGCGAGGCGGTCGGGGTGGTGGACGACCTGTACGTCGACGACCGGGAGAACCGGGTCCGGTTCCTGCTGGCCGCGTCCGGCGGGTTCCTGGGCCTGGCCGAGGTCGAGTTCCTGATCCCGGTCGGCGCCGTCACCCGGGTGGCCGGGGCCGCCGTCCACCTCGGCCGGACCCGGGACGAGGTGGCCGACGCCCCGGCCTACGCCCCGCGGCTGGTCGACGAGCGCTACCTGGCCGGCCTGGCCGCGTACTACGGCCACCGGCCGTACTGGGAGCCGGGCTACGCCTACCCGCCGTTCCCGGACTACCCCGCCGCCGGGGTGTCCGCCGCGGCCGGTCGGTGCGGACTCATCCCCGAGTCGAGGCCGGCTCCGGCATCGGATGTGCCGGCCGAGGGACGCGGCATCGTCCGCCCCGAACCCCCTACCGAGGAACAGCCGATGGACAACCACCGACGCCGTCGCCTTGCCGTTCTGGTCGCGGGCCTGGTACTCGCTGCGGCCCCGGCGGCGGCCGAGCCCGAGGTCGTCCGCGGCCAGGTCACGAAGGTCGCCTCGGCGGCCGACCGGCTGACGATCCGCACCACCGCCGGCAAGGAGATCACCTTCGCGGCCGTCCCCGGGTCCCGGCTGGAGGCCGACGGCAAGCCGCTCGCCCTGGCCGACCTGAAGGAGGGCCGGCGGGTGCGGGTGACCTACCGGGAGGCCGCGGGGCGGAAGGAGGTCGTCGCCCTGAAGCCGGCGGTCGTCACCGACGAGGCCCTGAAGAAGGAGGTCGGGCAGGCCCTGGCCGCCGCCAAGCAGTACACCTTCCAGCAGAAGGACGAGTACGCCGAGCGGGTGCGGGGGGTGATCGCCGACCTGGACGACCGGATCGACCGGCTGGAGGCCGAGGCGAAGGACGCCGGGGCTGAGGCCGAGGCCAAACTCCGTGCCCGGCTGGCGGACTTGAAGAAGCACCGGACCGCCCTGAAGGACCGGCTCGACAAGGTCGGGTCGGCCGCCGCCGACGCCTGGGACGACGTGAAGGACGGGTTCAGCGCCGCCGCCCGGGAGCTGGAGCGGGTACTGGACTTCTGACCGGACCGCGGCCCCGCTCCGCCCGGGCGGGGTTCGCCGTCCGGGCCGGGCGGGAGTAGAACCGCCGTCGAGGCGGTTCCGATCGATCCGTCCCCGGACCCGGGTTGCCCATGCCATCATCGACGGCGGAGACCGAACCCCGAGCCCCCGGCGGCTGGCGGGACTACCTGACCCCGCTGAACGTGATGATGGCGGCCGTCCCGGCCGCCGCCGGGCTGAAGCTCGGCGGGGCGTCCGACCTGTGGCTGTTCGTCGGGGCGGGGCTGGCCATCGTCCCCTTGGCCGGGTACATGGGGAAGGCGACCGAGGCCCTGGCCGAGAAGCTCGGGCCGACCGCCGGCGGGCTCCTCAACGCCACCTTCGGGAACGCCGCCGAGCTGATCATCGCCCTGATGCTCCTGTGGCAGGGGCCGCACCTGTTCGACACGGTCAAGGCGACGCTGACCGGGTCGATCATCGGCAACGTCCTGCTCGTCCTCGGGCTGGCGGTGCTGGTCGGCGGGGCCCGGTGGGGGAAGCAGACGTTCGACCGCACCAACGCCGGGGTCGGGGCCACCCTGCTGGCCCTGGCGGCCGCCGGTCTCCTCGTCCCGACGCTGTTCTTCTACCTGTACCGCCCGGCCCCCGGGCAGGCGGAGGAGGCGGCCGTCCGGCTGGAGAACCTGAGCGAGGAGATCGCCGTCGTCCTGATGGTGATCTACGCCCTGAGCCTGCTGTTCACCCTCCGGACCGCCCAGCGGGTGCCGCCGGCCGGGGGCGACCCGGGCCGGGCGAGCGGGGGGCGTCAGCCCCCTGCTTCGACAAGCCAACAGGGGGCTGACGCCCCCCGCTCGCCCGGACCGCACTGGGGCGTGTGGACGGCCCTCGGGGTGCTGCTGGCGGCCACCGCCGGGGTGGCGGTGATGAGCGAGTGGCTGGTCCACACGGTCGAGGCGGCCGGGCACCAACTGGGGATGAACGCGGTGTTCGTCGGGGTGATCGTGGTGGCCGTCATCGGGAACGCAGCCGAGCACTCGACGGCGGTTCTGATGGCCTGGCGGAACGACATGGAGGTGGCCGTCCAAATCGCCGTCGGCAGCAGCATCCAGGTGGCCCTGTTCGTGGCCCCGGTGCTGGTGTTCGCCAGCCTGCTGATGGACCACCCGCACCCGCTCGACCTGCACTTCACCCCGCTGGAGGTGGCGGCGGTGGTGCTGAGCGTGGCCGTCATCGCCCTGGTCTGCCACGACGGCGAGTCGAACTGGCTCGAAGGGGCGATGCTCCTCGGGCTGTACCTCATCCTGGCCCTGGCCTTCTACAACCTGCCGGCCGGCGGGCACTGACCGGCGCGGCCGAGCCCGGCGCGGGAGGACGGCATGGCCCTGCGGATCGAGGACTACGCCCTGATCGGCGACTGCCAGACGGCCGCCCTGGTCGGCACCGACGGGTCGATCGACTGGCTCTGCCTGCCCCGGTTCGACTCCGACGCCTGCTTCGCCGCCCTCCTCGGCACGCCCGAGAACGGCCGGTGGAAGATCGCCCCGGCCGCCGCCGTGACGCAGACCCGGCGGCGGTACGTCGGCGACACCCTGGTGCTGGAGACGGAGTGGGAGACGGCCGACGGGGCGGTGGCCGTCACCGACTTCATGCCGGTCCGACAGACCGTCCCCGACATCGTCCGGGTGGCCGAGGGGCGGCGGGGCCGGGTGCCGGTGCGGATGGACCTGACCCTCCGGTTCGACTACGGGCAGGTCGTACCGTGGGTCCGCCGGGCCGACGGCGGGGTGACGGCCGTCGCCGGGCCGGACGCCGTCCACCTCCGCACGCCGGTCGAAACCCGCGGGGAGGGGCTGAGCACCGTCGCCGAGTTCGCCGTCGGGGCCGGCGAGCGGGTGCCGTTCGTCCTCACCTGGCACCGGTCGTTCGACCCCGCCCCCGACCCGCTCGACCCGGCGAAGGCGCTGGCCGAGACGCTCGCCTGGTGGGGGGAGTGGGCCGGGCGGTGCCGGTACGCCGGGGACCGGCGGGACCTGGTCGTCCGGTCCCTGGTCACCCTCAAGGCCCTGACGTACGCCCCGAGCGGGGGGATCGTGGCGGCCGCCACCACCAGCCTGCCCGAGCAGCTCGGCGGGGTGCGGAACTGGGACTACCGGTACTGCTGGCTGCGGGACGCCACCCTCACCCTGCTGGCCCTGGTCAACGCGGGGTACACGGACGAGGCCCGGGCGTGGGAGGACTGGCTGTTGCGGGCGGTGGCCGGGGACCCGGCCCGGACCCAGATCATGTACGGGGTCGGCGGGGAGCGGCGGCTGGCCGAGTACGAGGTCCCGTGGCTGGCCGGGTACGAGGGGTCGAGGCCGGTCCGGGTCGGGAACGCGGCCCACAGCCAGTTCCAGCTCGACGTGTACGGGGAGGTGGCCGACGCCCTGCACCAGGCCCGGGCGGCCGGGCTCAAGCCGGGGGCCGACGGGTGGGCCCTCCAGCGGGCCCTGACCCGGCACGTCGAGGAGGTGTGGGACGACCCGGACGAGGGCATCTGGGAGGTCCGGGGGCCCAGGCGGCACTTCACCCACTCGAAGGTGATGGCCTGGGTCGCCCTCGACCGGGCGGTCAAGAGCGCCGAGAAGTTCGGCCTGGACGCCCCGCTCGACCGGTGGAAGGCGGCCCGGGCGGCGGTCCACGACCGGGTCTGCCGGGACGGGTTCGACCCGGGGCTGAACTCGTTCGTCCAGTCGTTCGGCTCGGGGCTGCTCGACGCCAGCCTGCTGATGATCCCGCTCGTCGGGTTCCTGCCGGCGGACGACCCGCGGGTCGCCGGCACGGTGGCGGCCGTCGAGCGGCACCTGCTGCGGGACGGGTTCGTGCTCCGGTACGACACCGGTAAGAGCGACGACGGGCTGCCCCCAGGCGAGGGGGCGTTCCTGGCCTGCACCTTCTGGCTGGCCGACTGCTACGCCCTGCTGGGCCGTGAAGACGAGGCCCGCGACCTGTTCGCCCGGCTGGCCGGGCTGTGCAACGGCGTCGGCCTGCTGGCCGAGGAGTACGACCCGGCCCGCCGCCGGCTGGTCGGCAACTTCCCCCAGGCGTTCAGCCACGTCGGGCTGGTCAGCACCGCGATGACCCTGTCCCGGTCGACCCCCACCCCGGCCGAGCAGCGGAAAGATACATGACCAGCCCGGCGCTTGCACAGCTCCGCTCGCGTTCCGCCCGGGAACTACGACCGCGCCACCTCGCTCGACAAGCAGGTCCACGACCCGCTCCGCCAGCGGTTCACCCCGGCCCTGGTCTTCCTCACCGCTCCAACCGGTTGGACGGCCCGCGGCCGCCGGGGCCACGGCGTGCAGCCTTGGGTCGGAGGGCCCGGCAGACCGCAGGCGGGTTGATTGACGCGACCACCTTCCGCCCGGCGGGCAGCCCTGTCGTCCCGCGGGCGGCCGCCCCCCGCTTCCGCGGAGTTGGGGTGGGACGGGCCACGAGTCGGCCGGTGCGCCCCCGTTACTCGCGGGCTTCGTCCGGGGTGATCAGCCCGTCGCCGTCGGCGTCGAGCCGGCGGAAGAGGGAGAGCGGGCCGAGGAACTCGCGGCGGGAGATGTCCCCGTCGCCGTTGCGGTCCATCTTGGTGAACCAGTCGGGCACCCCGGTCTTGGCGGCCGGCGGCGGTTCGGCCGCGGCCGGGC